>JBFHGV010000745.1:0-1995 GCA_041582955.1 Arenibacter sp. | reverse complement strand
GCCAAAGCCATTCACAGCAAAAAGAAGCCTGTGCAACATCCCCATCTTTCTAATTGTTCCTACTGGTCTGCATAAGAAACTCTATTCTAAAAAATAAATAGACCAAGGATTACAAAAACTTCACAAGCGCTCCAAGTACCTATAAATTTCATATTGAGAGCGTACCCTAACATCCCCCTCAAGGGGCTGTACGTAATCATTGATGCTCTTGCTTCCAATGATCCTAGCCTTTACGTTATCCTGTAATTGTATGCTAAGAATATGCTTTAACTGCTTAAAAACCTCAGCATCCAAGATTGGGGCAATAACCTCTATGCGCCTATCCAGATTACGGGTCATCCAATCTGCACTTCCCATATATAATTCTTCTTCCCCATTATTGTGAAAAAGGAACACCCTGGCATGTTCCAAAAAACGGTCAACGATGCTAACTACTTCAATGTTCTGGCTCTGCCCTATTTTTCCAGGTACCAGACAACAAAATCCCCTGACCAATAGTTTGATCTTGACCCCGGCATTACTGGCCCTATACAGCCATTTAATCATCTCCTTATCTTCCAAACTATTCATCTTTGCGGTGATCATAGCCGGTTTATTGCTCTGGGCATGGACCATTTCCCGCTGTATCAACTTTACAAAACTATCCCTGGTATTAAACGGCGATATAAGCAAACGCTTTAATTTAGGTTTCAGCATTTCCCTTTTCAGCACCTTGAATACCTGTAATAGATCGGCAGTTATTTTTTTATGGGCCGTGAACAATCCATGGTCACAATAAATTTTGGCAGTACTGGAATTAAAATTCCCTGTACCGATGTAGGCATAACCAACCTGCTTCCCATTTTCATTTCGTTGAATATGCAAGATCTTGGAGTGCACCTTAACGTTGGGGAAACTGTAAAAAACCTCAGCTCCTTTTTCTTCAAATTTTCTGCCCCATTGTATATTATTGGCCTCATCGAACCTGGCCTTGGCTTCCACAAATATGGTCACCTGCTTGCCATTCCCCAGTGCCTCGAGCAAGGCAGAGGTCAAGCGCGACTTCTTGGCAATGCGGTAGAGCGAAATATGAATGGCCGTTACCTGCTGATCCCTGGCCGCTTGGAACAACCAATCCTCTATATAGCGGAAATCCTGGTAGGGAAAATGCAGGAGTCGGTCTTTTTGGGCAATGAGATCAAAGAAATTGTTGGTATTCTCAAACGCCTTGCACTTTAAGGGCGGAAAGGGTTCAAAGTTTAAATTGGCCTTATCTATTTGGGCCGCCAGTGATAAAAAGTCGCTGAAGTTGTGGCGCCTGCCCCCTTCAAACATATCTATTTTTCCCAATTCCAACCGCTTTCGCAGTTTAGATCGTACGTTCTTTGGCATTCCCTGTTGGTACAGCAAGCGGGTGGGTTGGCCCAATTGGCGTTGAGCAAGGGAAGTATAGATTAGTTCTATCCAATCCCCATGGTATTCGTCATCCAAATACAGCTCCGCATCCTTGGAGACCTTAATATTAAAAAGGGAAGAGACCTCAAAGTCTGGGAAGATCTGAGTGGCATTTAGTTTTATGACATCCTCCAAATAGGTGTAAACACTTGTTTTATCCGTTGCAGGTACCTCAATAAATCTGCCCAATTCAGTAGTAGGAACATCCACTATGCAAATTTCATCCGCATTTTTATCATAGGCCACTATGTACAGTTCCCCCTCCTTCAAGGAATTGGCCGTAAGGTCCCCACCCTTTATAAGGGTTAATTTTGACGCTATTTTATGCTTAAAAAATTTCTGAAGATCTAATCTTTGAGAGCTTGAATAATCGGACAACCCCAAAAGATGAATATTGTTGTCCCTTAGTTCCGGGAGTATTTCCCCTCTAAAGATTTCCCCGAACCGTTGTTGCTGTTGGTCTATTTGGGCCAGCAGCGTCTTTAGGAGCCTGTTTGGCTTCATCCCCAAAGGCTTGCGAATATCCTTTTTTACTTTTTTTATTTGGCGGAGTTTTGAAAT
>JBFHGV010000744.1:0-1996 GCA_041582955.1 Arenibacter sp. | reverse complement strand
TACTATATGAAAAAATTATTCTTAGGTTTATGTTTACTAGTAGGAGTTGTAACCACCGCACAAACGTATATTGATCAGCCGTTTATGCAAGATAGTGCTGAAAAGTTCCCTTTGGGTGAGGGGGAAGGGAATGCAGATCTTCTTCAAATTGGCAGTGACCGAAATAAGGCCATTAAAGTGCTTTCTAGCCGAGGGCTATTGCTCCCACATGAAAAACAACTTCGACAGGATTTTCAATATAGACCCTTATTGGACTTAAATATAATTTCATTTACTGTATACCAAGATCAATTTGTCTATTTAACGGACAAGGCGGTTCTAAGCAATGCTTGGGCCGGTAGGCTATATATTGACCATAATATAAAGGCACCCAAGGCCATAGCCATGGGCCCTGATTTTCTCACCATGATAGCAGGAGAAGGCAGTTTTGTTATTTATAAGGGCAACCAAGAATTGTGGAGGTCTGCCAACAATGGCCTTAGTCCCATATCCGTACAGTACGACCCAAATTCCGGTCAGTTTTTACTATTGACCACAGAGGGACTCCACCAAGTGGATAGTGATATAAAATCGGCAAAAAAGGTATTTGAGGGTACTAATTTAACGGCATTAGAAATCTATGGGGACAGTGTTGTTTTGGGGACCGATAACGGGATACAGATTTTGGACCGCAAAACATTTGCCCTTAATAAACTGGACCAAAAACTGCCTTGGACAGAAATCACAAGTGTGAAAAATATTCGAGGTAATCTATGGTTTGGGTCAACCAAAGGGGCCTTTAAGCTACGTGAAGATGGCAAATACGATTATTACGCCTCAAAGCGATGGTTGGTGGACGATGAGGTGACAGACCTGGCAGAAGGTCCGGACGGAAGTGTTTTGGTCCTGACCCAAAAAGGGATGAGCAAAATTAACTTTGTCCCCATGACATTGGCGCAAAAAGCGGAGTATTTTCAAGAAATACAAAGGTTGCGACATATAAGGTACGGCTTTACTTCTGATTTGGCCATGAAAACGCCAGGAGACCTTTCTACGGGCTTCTTTCATGATACCGATAATGACGGACTATGGACATCCATGTATTTGGCAGGGGAGTTGTTCCGCTATGCCGTTACCAAGTCCGAGGATGCCAAGCATAATGCCTATGAAGCCTTTGAGGCCATGGAGCGCTTAACGGCCCTACCGGATTTAAAAGGTTTTCCGGCAAGGTCTTTTGAGCGGGACGGTTATGAAGTGGGACTGCACGCCAACGGATTTTCTGAAGAATGGAGAGAACAATATATAAAGGAAAACGGAAGGATATGGCGCTTATCGGATGACGAACTGTGGCGATGGAAGTCTACCACCAGTAGCGATGAATCCTGTGGACATTTTTTTGTGTATGCACTTTTTGCCGAATTGGCACCCGACAAGGAATGGAGGGATAGGGCCATACACCAAATAAAAATCCAAATGGATCATATTATGGACAATGATTGGTATTTGGTAGATTGGAACGGAAAGCCCACCGCATGGGGAAGATGGAACCCAGAATATGTAAATAGTTTCCCCACCAATGTTGGGGATCGCAGGCTTAATTCCACCCTTATTCTGTCTTTTCTACAAACAGCCTATCATTTTACCAAGGATAAAAAATATAAAAAGGCGGCTGAAAAGTTGATAAAGAAATATGGATACGATGAGAATGCCAACCGTCCGGCCTCGGTTATTGGCTATGTGGAAGGGGAGGATCTAAGCGATAAATGGAACCATTCCGATGATGAGATGTATTTCTTGACCATTCCCTCATTTGTAAAGTATTCCTTTTCGGAAGAGCAGAAAGAAGCACATTTTAATGCGGTAAAAAGCCATTGGGAAGTGGAACGCTCTGAAAAAAATCCACTATGGAATTATCTATTTGCACTTACCGGAGGAAAAAATATAGATAGCGAGGAATCAGCCTGGTGGTTACGCGAGTTTCCAATGGACCTGATCGACTGGAAAATTGATAATGACC
>JBFHGV010000743.1:0-2000 GCA_041582955.1 Arenibacter sp. | reverse complement strand
GGGAACTTCCCAAGAAAAAGAAGTATCCAAAATAGATTCCAAAAAAAAGGAGCAGTTTAAAGTTACCAAATCGGAGGCCGAATGGCAAAAACAGCTAACAGACATACAGTTTTATGTACTTAGAAAGGCTGGTACAGAAAATGCAGGAAGCAGTCCATTGTTGCACAACAAGGAAAAAGGCGTATATACCTGTGCCGGCTGTGGCACGGAACTTTTTAAGAGTGAGCACAAGTTTGATTCCGGAACGGGCTGGCCCAGTTTTGACAGGGAAATAAAGGGCAATGTGGCCTTTGATGTAGATTATGTTTTGGGTTATGCCCGAACCGAAGAGCACTGTGCCACCTGTGGGGGCCACCTAGGACATGTATTCAATGACGGCCCAAGAAACACTACGGGCAAAAGGCATTGTATTAACGGGGCCGCCTTAAAATTTGTCCCCAAAAAATAAACTGTATCCCTACTGCCCACTTAACTTCCCTAAACAATGACCGCTCAGTGCCGTACATGCCCGGGGCCTTAATTATTCAATTAATTTAAAATGCCATCGGTAGGAATTCCGTATGGTTTTGTAACTTTGCGACTTCATGATTTATTTATCAAAAAAAATTATAAATGAGCAATTTCGATATTATTGTATTAGGTAGTGGTCCAGGAGGTTATGTAACTGCAATCAGAGCTTCCCAATTAGGATTTAAGACTGCCATTATAGAAAAGGAGAATCTAGGTGGTGTGTGTTTAAATTGGGGGTGTATTCCTACCAAGGCACTATTGAAATCGGCTCAGGTATTTGAATATCTGAAGCATGCCAGCGATTACGGACTAAAGGCCGAAGGTGTTGACAAGGATTTTGACGCAGTGGTAAAAAGAAGTCGAGGTGTAGCGGACGGCATGAGCAAGGGCGTTCAATTTTTGATGAAAAAGAATAAAATTGAGGTCATAAACGGGTATGGAACCCTTAAGCCGGGCAAAAAGGTAAGTGTTAAGGATGCGGAGGGCAAGGAAACCGAATACACTGCCAATAATATTATAATAGCTACCGGGGCACGCAGTAGGGAATTGCCCAGCCTACCCCAAGATGGCAAAAAAATAATTGGCTACCGCGAAGCCATGAGCTTACCAAAACAGCCTAAGAAAATGCTTGTTGTAGGCAGTGGCGCCATAGGCATAGAATTTGCCTATTTCTATAACGCCATGGGCACCGAAGTTACGGTTGTGGAATTTTTGCCCAATATAGTACCGGTAGAAGACGAAGAGGTTTCAAAGCAATTGGAGCGTAGTCTTAAGAAAACCGGAATAAAAATTATGACCTCCTCAGAAGTAACCAAAGTGGACACCTCTGGAGATGGGGTCAAGGCCACGGTAAAAACCGCAAAAGGAGAACAGGTCCTTGAGGCCGATATAGTGCTTTCTGCAGTAGGGATCAAGACCAATATAGAGAATATTGGATTGGAAGCTGTTGGTATTGCTACGGATAGGGATAAAATTTTGGTGAACGATTACTACCAAACCAATATTCCGGGATACTACGCCATAGGTGATGTTACCCCAGGGCAGGCACTGGCACACGTAGCCTCTGCAGAAGGGATACTCTGTGTGGAAAAAATAGCTGATATGCACGTTGAACCGTTGGACTATGGTAATATCCCAGGGTGTACCTACTGTTCCCCAGAAATTGCCTCCGTAGGTCTTACCGAAAAACAGGCCAAGGACAAAGGATACGATATAAAAGTAGGGAAATTCCCTTTTTCCGCTAGTGGAAAAGCTAGTGCATCCGGTGCCAAGGACGGATTTGTTAAGGTTATATTCGACGCCAAATACGGTGAATGGCTAGGTTGCCATATGATCGGTGCAGGTGTTACAGACATGATAGCGGAAGCAGTTGTTGCCCGTAAATTGGAAACTACAGGACATGAAATCCTTAAAGCCGTTCACCCTCACCCTACTATGAGTGAGGCCGTAATGGAGGCCGTTGCCGATGCCTACGGAGAGGTTATCCACTT
>JBFHGV010000742.1:0-2006 GCA_041582955.1 Arenibacter sp. | reverse complement strand
GAAAGCATATTTATTGTTCTCGGCAAACACCGAGGAGCCGTCTACCCTGCCCACTGCCGTAAAATAATATTTGTCCCTAAAGCTATAGTTCATTCGACCTAGCCAAGACACCAGACTTCTTTCTACTGTATTACTTCCAATTTCGTTCCGTAACGGGTCCCCCGTACCAAGATTATTAAAAGTGAGCAAATCATTACTGTAGCCTTGACCTTGACTAAATGAACTTTCACTCTCTGTTGTCTGCCATGTGAATCCCAGTAATGCATCAATATGATGTTTATCATCAAAATCCTTAAAGTAAGACAGCGTGTTTTCATTTAATAGAGTGATATAAGATGACTTATCTATTCTAGCCAAGCCTCCTTGTGAGGTGTCAAATCTGGAAGGTATTGTTCCTGGAGTATAGTTATTATCTTGAGCTAGTCGTATGTCAGGACCAAAGGATGAACGGAATTTAAGCCCACTGGCAATTTCATATTCTGCATAAATATTCCCGATAATACTGGTAATGGTAGCGTAGTCCGTTACTTCATTAATAATTTGAATAGGATTATTAAACGTTTCAAAAGTTATAGGATGTTCTGAAGTATACCCTCCGTTTTCGTCATATACAGGAATTGCGGTAAGCGCTTCTTTCAATACCGTAAAAAAGCTAGTTTTGTTATTTTCCCTTCTACTTCTATTAAAGTTTACCTTTGCCCCCAAGGTTAACTTATCGGAAACATGGGTGTCCATATTGGTCCGAAAAATAACCCTTTCCAAACCAGAATTTTTAATGACCCCCTCTTGATTAAAGTAGTTGGCCGATACATAATAATTAGTGTATTCCGAATTTCCGGCCAACGAAGCATCCAAGTTGTTTATGATCCCGGTTCTTGAGATCTCATCCTGCCAATCGGTATGTGTAACCTCATCAATGTTGGGAAAAGGCAATGGATTACCATGAAATGTGGCCGTTTCATTGTGATAGGCAGCGAGACTGGGCCCATCAAGAACATCAACCTTATTTGAAATATTTTGCAAGCCAGAGTAAAAATTAACACTAACTAATGGTTTACTGCCCACTTTTAATCCGCTACCAGATTTGGTGGTTATTAAAATGACCCCATTGGCTCCTCTGGAACCATAAATGGATATGGATGTGGCATCTTTTAATATTTCAATGGACTTTACGTCATTGACATTTATAGTATTCAAATCAAAATCAGTGCCCACAACAAAACCATCCAGAACATAAAGTGGCTCATTACTCGCAGAAATGGAATTCCCACCCCGTATCCTTATGGTGGTCCTAGCCCCTGGTGCACCATTAACACTGGTTACATTCACCCCTGCTGCTCGTCCCTGTAGGGCTTGGTCCAATCTGGATGCAGGTAAATTTTCCAAGTCATCACCCGCTACGCTTGAAACAGAACCGGTTAAATCCTTCTTTCTAACTTGTCCGTACCCTACAATAACAACCTCATCCAAGCCAGCGGCACTTTCTAGCAATTGTATGTTTAATGTGGTCCTTCCGGCAAGGGCGACCTCCTGTGTCGCAAAACCGATATATGAAATTACAAGGACAGCGTTTTCATCGGCAACCTCAATAGTGAAATTACCATCAAAATCGGCAGTCACCCCATTAGTGGTCCCTTTTTCTATTACATTGGCACCTGGTAGAGGATTTCCATCCTTATCCATAACAGTTCCTTCAATTAATTCTTGCTTTTTAAGAACCTTTTCATGAGCTTGCTCTTGATTGGCAATTGGAGTTCTTGGTTTTTTCAACAAATAGATTCGTCGATCGTTTAAATTAAAAGTAGTCGAGGAATTTAGGAAGATTTTGTTTAGAATATCATCTATCCTTTCTTTATCCACATTGATTGAAACAGTACGTTCTACATCTACATCTTCAATTTTATATACAAATTGAAACTCTGTAGTACTCTCTATCTCATCAATAAGCTGTCCTACAGAAATATTATGTAGGTTCAAGGTAATTTTTGTACGTTGTGCATAGCTGT
>JBFHGV010000741.1:0-2007 GCA_041582955.1 Arenibacter sp. | reverse complement strand
TTATAGGGCGGGATTGGCAGCACAGGCCATTTTCTACAACCACTCCAGAAAAAAAACAACCATAGTGGTGGGTTTTATAACTATAGTAATTGCCTGTTTCCCATTTGTGTTTTCACAGATATTGCCCCTTTTAACTTATGCCGGTCTATTGGTAGTTCCCGTAGGGGCTATAGTATTCGCCGAACATCAGATATTCCCCAAAATTGGATTTACCCGCTATTGGTCGTCCTATCGCAACCTAACCTTTAGTACCCCGGCCGTTGCCTCTTGGGCCTTGGGATTGTTGTTTGGTTTTGGGCTAAACGCCCTTAACGTTATGTCTTTCTTTTACCTCTTTATTCCCACCTGGGTTTTCACTATCTTGGTGTATACTTTCCTAGCTGCCCGTTATGGGGCAAAGGAAGCCTATCCAAAGGAGCAAGAACAAGAAAAAACACGTAACGAAAACATTGCAAAATTTCAGGAAGAAAAAGGGAAATTGCATAAAGAACATATAAAGGACACTTCCATTTTTTCAGGGATTTTAAAGTTCATTTCAATAATTGCCCTGACCATAACTATGATTTTAGCTTGTATAGTGCTCTTTGGCAGTTCTGATGAAAATATTTACAAAGCGAACCGCGAACAATTTTATCAATACGCCTTCATTTGTACGATACTCTATTTTGTAACTGCCTATTGGGCATTTCAACGATTAAAACAAGAGCAAAAAAACGGAAAGTAATGGATACGACTATTATATTAAATCAAGAAAATTTACCTCAAATTTCGGACCGCATTTCCACTTTGGATTACGATCGAAATAATCTTAAATCTGGAATGGTCCATATAGGTGTTGGTGGTTTTCACCGTTCGCACCAGGCTTTCTACACCCATGAGCTTATGGCAATACACAATGCCTCAGATTGGGGTATCTGCGGTATAGGTTTACGGGAAGGGGATAGAAAAATACACGATGTTCTTAAAAAGCAGGACGGTCTTTATACCCTTATCATAAAGCATCCTGATGGAAACGTGGCCCCGGTATTAGTAGGTTCCATTTGTGATTTCTTACTTGGGGTGGATAACCCTATGCCAGTTATTGAGCGCATGGCCGATCCCCTAACCAAAATTGTCTCGCTTACCATTACCGAAGGCGGCTATAATTTTAATCCGGCAACAGGTGAATTTGATTTTGAAAATCCAGCTATTCAACACGATCTAAAATACCCCGATAGCCCCAAAACGGTGTATGGATATTTGACTGCCGCGCTAAAAAAGCGTCGCGATGCCAAACTAAAGGCCTTCACCATTATGTCTTGTGACAATATTCTGCACAATGGCGATGTAGCACGTAAAATGTTATTGTCATTCGCCCAGAAACAAGATTCAGCATTGGCCAACTGGATAGAAAAAGAGGTGTGCTTCCCCAATAGCATGGTAGACCGTATTACCCCGGTAACTACCCAATCGGATATAGATTATTTGGAAGACACTTACGCAATAAAGGATGAATGGCCTGTAACCTGTGAGCCATTTATACAATGGGTAGTGGAGGACAATTTTTCCAATGGCCGACCCGAATATGAAAAAGTTGGGGTGCAGTTTGTTCCCGATGTGAAACCTTATGAGAAAATGAAACTCCGCTTATTAAATGCAGGCCATTCTGTACTTGGCATACTGGGAGCTATTCACGGACATAAAACCATTAATGCCTGCATGGAAGATAAAACCTTTGTTGATTACTTAAGGTCATTTATGGACATGGAAGCAACACCTGTCTTGGATGAAGTAAAGGGGATTGATCTTGATGAATACAAAGACAGTTTGGAGGCACGCTTCGCCAACCCTAACATAAAGGACAGTGTAAGCCGCATTTGTTCGGAAAGTTCTGCCAAACTACCGAAATTTTTGATAGCGACCCTGGAAGAAAATTTAACTGAAGGAAGAAGTATTGAATTTGCTACCTTGGTTATCGCAGCTTGGTGCTATTACAGCGATAAACAAGTGGATAAAAATGGACAGCCC
>JBFHGV010000740.1:0-2012 GCA_041582955.1 Arenibacter sp. | reverse complement strand
TTTATTGCACCGGGACTGTATGACAACGAACGGCAGAACGCCAAAGGTTTCATCTTTATAGCCTCTTCCCTGTTCTTTATGGGAGTATTATTTGGGTATTATGTAGTAGCCCCATTGTCCATTAACTTTTTAGGAGGGTACTCTATTAGCGACTCTGTTGTTAGGGAAATAGATTTGATCTCCTATATCTCCACGGTAAGGGCCGCGGTTATTGCCTGTGGGCTTATTTTTGAATTGCCCATCATTGTCTATTTCCTGACCAAAATAGGATTGGTTACCCCAGAAATACTGCGTAAATACAGAAAAATATCCCTGGTTGTTGTACTTATCATATCGGCTGTAATTACCCCTCCGGATGTAGCAAGCCAAATAATAGTGGCGGTACCCATTTTGATCTTATATCAAATCAGTATATATATCTCCAAGGTTGTATTAAAAAGAGAAGCTAAAAAACAGAAAAAAAATGTCTGATCAAGTTAAGGAATTCAATGCCTATAGGGCCAAAATGAACGAAAAGCTTTTGGCCGACAACAATAAGGTGATCAAAAGAATATTTAATCTAGACACCAATGCCTATGCCGCCGGAGCCTTGGATGTAAAGACCAAGGAACTACTGGGACTGGTGGCCTCGGCAGTATTGCGATGTGATGATTGTGTAAAGTACCACCTGGAAAGCTCTTTTAACGAAGGGGCCAGCAAGGAGGAAGTCATGGAAACCTTGAGTATTGCTACCTTGGTGGGTGGCACCATAGTGGTACCACACCTAAGAAGGGCCTATGAATATTGGGAGGAATTGGAAAATCAAGAAGGTTAAAAAAACTACAATATCTTTCCCCAAACTAATATAAGGTTTAGCTTTGGGGGTATAGCACAGGATACTATGAAGTTAAGAGCAGAGAATATAATGAAGTCCTACAGAGGGCGACAGGTGGTCAAGGGAATTTCACTGGAAGTAAACCAAGGTGAGATTGTTGGTCTTTTAGGCCCCAATGGTGCCGGTAAAACCACCTCCTTCTACATGATTGTGGGGTTGATTAAACCAAATGGCGGCAATATCTTTCTAGACCAAATGGAAATCACCAAATTTCCTATGTACAAAAGGGCCCAAAATGGCATCGGCTATTTGGCTCAAGAGGCTTCTGTTTTTAGAAAATTGAGTATCGAAAAAAATATTCTCAGTGTCTTGCAGCTTACCAAGCTCAGTAAAAAAGAGCAATTGATGAAAATGGAATCCCTTATTGAAGAATTTGGGCTAGGCCATATTCGAAAAAACCGAGGCGACCTCTTGTCCGGGGGAGAAAGAAGGAGAACAGAAATTGCCAGGGCATTGGCAACGGATCCCAAGTTTATCCTTTTGGATGAGCCTTTTGCCGGGGTTGACCCTGTGGCAGTAGAAGATATTCAACGGATCGTGGCCCAACTTAAAAATAAAAATATCGGTATACTGATTACGGACCATAATGTTCAGGAAACCTTGGCCATAACAGAGCGCTCCTATCTTATGTTTGAAGGGGGCATCTTAAAATCTGGGATACCGGAGGACTTGGCTGCAGACGAAATGGTACGAAAAGTATATCTTGGCCAAAATTTTGAACTCCGCAAAAAGAAATTGGATTTCTAATAGCAAAAATCAAAAAACGCAGGACGCTTTTCAACACCGTCCAAAAAATACAATACCCATTCACTGCTAAAGCAGACACTTTCTGCCGCCTATATGGACAGTCTTTCCCTGCTAGGACATGCTACTGGTTTTCAATGTGTTCACCAAGGAACTGATCACATAAATAGCAATAATAGCCGGTATGGCCATAAACTTCATGGTCAGGAGCAGTACCAAACTCACCACAATAAATACATAGCGCAGCGCATTATCCCTAAAACCCCAATTCTTAAACTTTAAGGCAAACAAAGGTATGCGGGCATTGAGCAAATATGTACTCAACAAAGTAGTTCCTATCAAAAACCATTTATTCAAGATAAGCGTATTTAAAAAATCGTTGTTATGATATAGG
>JBFHGV010000739.1:0-2030 GCA_041582955.1 Arenibacter sp. | reverse complement strand
TGTTGGAAGCTTCAGTAAAACTGTTCAAGTTTTTTAGGAGGGTGGCATTCGTTTCCCTTAGTTCACTTACCTGAGTCTCATAGGAAACCATTTTGGCTGTAGCCGTTCTTTCCAATTGTCTGGATTCAGAAAGGGCCGTTTCCGTTGTTTTTAACTTCGATTTCAATTCATCCACTTCCCTGATAAGATCTTTTTTGCTTTGTGCATGTACACTTATCAATGTCATTATAAAAACTAGAATAGTAGCAATACTTTTTCTCATAGATGTAGATTGTTTTTTAGTTTGTTTCGGCATTTGTTTATGTTTGGTAATAGAATGTTGGTTTTATAATAAGATTTCGGGCGCAAATTTAGCATTTAATTTTATTGGATTCTTGCCTTATTTGTTGCATATATTCTTTTCCACCCAAATAGGGGCAATCGTATAATTCCTGAACCCCAACAAAGGGAACCTTTACTTTATTATAACCATAAATTGCAGAGAGGGTCCTGTTAAGGTCATTGTCATCTACATTTACCTGAATGTCATCCATTGTAAACTGACAGGGGTGCTCATAACCGGCAGCATGGGTAATCTCCAAAAATTCCTTCCTGAATGTCTTAAAATACTGTGCAAGTCGGTCCGATTTAAGGGGGACATTGATACCGCTTTGTAGCCACTTGCTTTGGGTGGCAATTCCCGTGGGACAGCGATTGGTATGGCATACTTGGGCCTGTATACAGCCTATGCCCATCATGGCCTCCCTGGCCACATTTATACAATCTACTCCCATGGCAAAGGCCATTGCAGCCTTGGCAGGAAAGCCCAATTTACCACTACCAATGAAAACGATCCTCTGATTTAAATCGTACTCTTTAAAAAGTTTATAAAGACTGGAAAATCCGTATACCCACGGTAGGGACACATGATCTGCAAAACTTGGTGGTGCCGCACCGGTACCGCCTTCCCCGCCATCTACAGTAATAAAATCGGGCCCTTTACCGGTTTTTAGCATTAGTTGGGCCAATTCTTCCCATTGATCCAGTTTGCCAATGGCCCCTTTTAGTCCAACGGGCAATCCTGTTTCCTCGGCAATGTCCTCTATTAATTGTAACAGTTCCGGTATAGTATTGAAGGCACTGTGGGTGGCAGGGGACAGTACATCCTTGCCCATTTCCACACCACGGATTTCAGAAATTTCTTGGGTTATTTTAGCTGCAGGCAAAACCCCTCCTTTTCCGGGCTTTGCCCCCTGAGAAAGTTTAATTTCTATTGCCTTGATACATGGATTGTCGGCAACCAATTGCTTTATTTTCTCCATGGAAAAATTGCCTTCCTTGTCCCGAACCCCAAAATAGCCCGTACCAAAGTGAAAAATAACATCGCCCCCATGTTTGTGATAAGACGATAGTCCGCCTTCACCAGTATTCTGGTAGGCCCCGGATTTCCTTACCCCAATGTTCATGGCATTTACAGCAGCAGCGGACAAGGAGCCGAAACTCATGGCCGATACATTGATAATAGAAGCTGGGCGGAACGGTTTTCTACGCTTGTTATAGGCGCCAATAATCTTGGCACAGGGCAAATAACAGGGGTCCGTGGTGTTGGGATGACCGGCCGGATTTTTTAAAGCCATCATTTGGTTTTTGACAAATATGTGCTGATGGGCATAGATATCCCTATCCGTACCAAAGCCCTCGTAGTTATTCTCCCGCTTTGCCGAAGCATATATCCATCCTCTTTCTATTCGGTTAAAAGGAAGCTCTTCGCGATTATTGGCTACAAAATATTGTCTCATCTCTGGTCCAATACTCTCCAGCCAATATCTTAGATGCCCCACAATAGGGAAGTTGTGCGAAATGGTATGTTGTTTTTGTACAAAGATGTCCCTAATAGCAACCAATACTATAAAAAGCAATACCCATGACCACCATGGCCAGTTAGATAAGGTGTTGAATAGAGATTCCATAATGATACTAATTAATTAAAAGGTTAATGCTATAAAAATTATAAATACGTGCATGATTTATACAGATGTAGCAACGATTCC
>JBFHGV010000738.1:0-2034 GCA_041582955.1 Arenibacter sp. | reverse complement strand
GAACATCCCATATTGCCATTGCTTGGCGTATACCTTCCTGATAAAGTGATTGGGCATCGCCTGAAGCCAGACCTTTAACAATGGCCTCTGCCTGTAAAAAGTTACCTTCCGCTGCGGTCATTACCACCTCAGGAAAGATTTCTTTCCCTTGATTCTTAGGGTTAATAACAATATCTGCAGGTCTAGAGAATAACTGCTCTTTAACCTGACTATAGATAAAACCGTTCAATCGGGTAGGTTGGCCTACATAATAATCGCCTTCTTCAATAGAAATCCCAACGGTATCAATAGACACTCCATCTACTGTCTTGGTTCCTGAGGTAGAGGTATAAGAAACTCCTGCATCGTCCAATTGCTGTAGGATAAAAGCGGAATGTTTTGAGAACATATCCCTAGAGTCCCCATCGGCATCTTGGGTCAGTACCACATCACCCCCATCAATTGGTTGTGCATAATACGTTAACCTTGGGTCATTATTATTTCTAAGGTAGTCAATAAGTGTTTTACCTACATTCCAATTGGATCCTGTACCGAAGTTCCACCAAACGTCTCCATAGGCAGCATTGGCCCATTGACTTATATCTGGATCTTTTTCCATTAGGGCATTTTCATCCGCAGCGGTCAAAAGTGGTGCGGCCATAGCCTCCGCAATAGCATTATCGGCAAAAGTTGCCCCATCGGCTCCCTGTGCTCTAAGGCTCATCCTTAGTTTTAGGGTATTGGCCAATTTTTTCCATTTTTGCATATCGCCACCAAAAAATAGATCATTATTGGTCAACAGTTCTACCCCTTGTCCCGAGACTTCGGCATCGCCTATAATTGCCATGGCCTCATCCAAATCGGCAATGGTCCCTTGATAAATAGTTGATAGATCGTCGTATTTTGGCGTGATGTTATCTGGGTCAAATGCCTCTGTGTAGGGCGCCATACCAAAGGTATCTACATACATCTGATAATAAAGGCCTTTCATTATTAACCCTATAGCATAGAATTTATCATTTTGAAGATCTCCACCTTCCTTTACAAAATTGATAAATCCACTGAGTTTCCCCAAATACCCGGACATCCAACCATAGGCTGCATCCGTATAACCGGAATTGTAGTCATAGCCCAAGGCATCTGTCCACCAACTACCGTTAAATCCAAAGGTAAAGTGACCCGCATAACGATCTGCATGGATAAGCTGGGCACGCCAATAAGGATATCGGTTGGGCGCATACAACTGAATCTGTAATTCGGTCATGAAGAATTTAGCACTCACCTCGTCCGAAGTAAAGGCATTGGGATTCTCATTGATTTCATCAAAATCCGAACAACTGTTAAATCCAAGAATAGCCAATAAAACAAAAGCAATCTTTTTATATATATTTTTCATAGTATTTTTTTAGAAATTAAGAATAAAATTCAAACCAATGCTTCTAATGGTGGGCACATTGTTAAGCGATATTCCTTGACCACTAAGTCCGGTTCCAAGAACAGCTTCAGGGTCAATATCCGGTGCATCTTTATGGAAGAAAAATAAATTTCTACCTATAAGTCCCAACGATGCTGAATTTACTCCAAGAGAACTGGACAGCTGTCTTGGCAAACTATAAGTTAATGAAAATTCCCTTAATCTCACATTGGTTTGGTCATAGATATAATTCTCGGCTATACCGGAAATTGCACCCCAATAGCGTTGTCCAGATATGCTTACCGTATTCTGCGCATCGGTACCTGTATTAATGGCGTCAAGAATAATACCATCCTCCCTATAGGCCAAGCTCCTTTCAGAGACCCCTGCTCCATCAAGGGAGGCCGAGGTGGCGGAATATACCTTTCCTCCAAATCTTCCATCAACCAAAACGCGCATAGATAGATTTTTGTATGTAAAGGTATTGGTTATACCCCCTGGCCAATCGGGCTGGGAATTTCCAATCAAGACAGGTTCTGAGGAAGCTATTGGCAAGCCTTCGGCATTTACCAAATAGTTCCCATTGTCATCTTGCTCCCAAACCGTACCGTAAATATCACCTATACCTCCATCAATCTGAG
>JBFHGV010000737.1:0-2041 GCA_041582955.1 Arenibacter sp. | reverse complement strand
CAGGTACGCTAGAGGTGACAAAAACAATATTATTCTTTGCTTTATCCGCACTTTTTGTCTTTATCAAATAATCCAGATTGGTCCTAATTATTCGCAAGGATTCGGCAAGTACCGAACGATCTTCTTTAATGATCAATTTTTGGTCTTTCCTAGAGAGCCTTGGTAATTCCCCTAATATAGGGATATTTCTAGACACTTTTTCCAAACTGTGCATGTTGTGCACTTTATTATCCAAAAGATCGGATACGTAAATAAAAGCGAAAGGAATCAAACCTCCTAATAATAAAAAAGCCACAAAAACCACATTTCGCCGAGGTGAAATTGGAAAAGGTGTAGGATTATAAGCGTAATCGATCACCTTGGACTTAGGAGCTGTAGAAGCAACGGCAATCTGTGCCTCCTCCCTTTTTTGCAATAAGTACAGGTATAATTGCTCCGTAGTTTCCTGTTTTCTGGTGATATCCCTTAAGGCCCTTTCATTTTTTGGAGCGGAATAAATCTTGGAATTAAAAATGGCCTGCTGACTGCTCAAAGCATTTACCTGAAGGCCCAAGTTATCCACAGTACTATTTAAACTGGATTGCATATTTCTTTTTAAACCACGGATCTGTTGGTCCAGGTTAACAATGACCGGGTTTTTTTCGTTGGAACTTTTTAACAATCGGTTCCGTTCCAAAACCAGTTCGTTATACTTGGAAGTGGTGCTGTTTATGGTTGGATCCGTTAAGCCCACATTTCCGGGAAGCACCTCAAAACTGTCCTGCTGTTCCACAATATCCTTCATGGACGCAGCAATGTTAAGCTGGGTCCGCATATTGGCCAGTTCCTGCTGATTGGCCACCCCCACGTTTAAATTAATATTGGCTTCAGAGGCAATGTCCGTGACCCCTCTTCCTGTTTTAAAATCCTCGGCAGTCTGATCAACAGAGGAAAGGTTGGTATAGATCTCCGCAATTCTATCATCAATAAAATTGGAAGTTCTGTCGGCTATTTTTCTCTTATCATCTATGGCATTTTTATTATAGACCCTTATCAATTCATTCAAGATTTGCACTGCCTTTTCCCTTATAGGATCCTGCAAGGAAATACTGAGAATATTGGACATCTTTTCGTATGTAGTAATGTTTATTTTGTCTCTGTAATTTTGAGCCACCATATTCACAGGATTGACCACCACCTTAATTTTGGCCTCCTTAAATCGATCAAAATTTTCCATATTGGGAGTAACCACAATATCCCCAATCGGGGTAGGAATATTGGCCCCAAACGACAATACCTTCAACGGCATATCTTCCTCTTCAGCATAACCAAAAGAAGTAGTAGAAGAAAGTTGGAGATAAAATTCAAAACTGGATTTATTAATAATGGAATCGGCAGCAATAAAATTAACCTTTACCGGAGGATTGGTATACAATTCGGTATCTATTATGTTCCCCTGAGCCATTATCTTTGTATTAAGCCCCAAAGTTTTGACTACTTCAATAAAATTAGACCTGGAATTGATTATTTCAATTTCATCGGCTACCTCTTTATTACCTCCAGAAAGCAATTCTAAATCCTGAAACAGACCAAGACTGGCCCCGGAGCTATTTTGATCAAGAATTTGGATTTTTGCTTCTGCTACATACTCAGGAGTCGTGTACCGGAGATACAAAAATGCCATAGCAAGAGCAATTATGCATGAAAAAACAAACCATTTCCAATGTTTGGTATATGAACTTATAATTTCATTGATGTCGAAATTTTCCGTAGGATTATTCTGAGAGTCTAAACTCATTGGACAAGTGGTAAGATATATTATTAGTTAATTTCTGGTTACAAAAAGTATGGTAGAGGTAATCACCAAAGATGCCAAGGAAATGGCAATAGTAGCCCTGTTATCCAAGCTGGAAGCTGTAACGGCAGATTGATTAGGCTCTACATAGACTACATCGTTCTGGGTCAAATAATAAACAGGAGAATTCATGGCTTCCTTTTGAGTGAGATCCAAACGGGTATACACTTTGGTCCCGTCAAAATCCCGTATTACCATCACATTCTT
>JBFHGV010000736.1:0-2042 GCA_041582955.1 Arenibacter sp. | reverse complement strand
TTACCTCGGAAATAAACATAATAGTATCCCCTTTTTCAACGTAATCGCCCTCTTGTACAAACCACTTTTCTATTCTTCCGGGAATGGGGGATTGTATGGTCTGCGGACTTTGGTCTGGCTGCAAGGTGGTAAGAAAGCCGTTCCCTCTGACATTTTGGGTCCATGGCAGGAAGAGAACGATAATCCCAAAAACAACAGCACCCAGTAAAAACCGGTTAAAGTGTTTATAGTGTCTCTCGTGAAAAACCCGCTCCGTTGACTTATAACCCTTTAGGGGTACTGTTTTATTAAGCGGATTGTTAGAAATATTCAACATAATCTTTTAAATTTGAGAAACGATCCTACCGTTTTCCAGTGTTATTATGTTTTGGAATCGGTTCAACCATTTGGGATCCTGACTTACCACTATCAAGGACCAAGGGTTTTTATCGTCCGTTAAGAAGTTTATAATGCTAATAGCCTCAACCTCGTCAAATTGAATTAAGGGATCTTTTAATAATAGCAGTTTAGGTTTCCTTATTATGCTGCGAGCAAGAACAATTTTTTTAGATACGGTAAAGGGCATCTGTTGTCCTTCAGGATATACCATGGTATTGATTCCTTTCGGCTGCTCTCTTACATATTGCAGTAACCCCGTATTATTTATAGCCCATTGTACCTCCTTTTCGCTAATGCTTTTATCGCCAAAGGTGATATTGTCCAAAATGGTACCCTCAAAAGGTTTTTCCTCAGTTAGGGATTGGCCCAAAAAAGAACGGTAGTGATTTGGATTTATACCCTTAAGAGATACGTTGTTAACATAAATATTGCCATCGTCGGGCTGTATAAGGCCGGCAATTAGACGCAACAAGGTGGACTTACCGGAACCGTTGGCCCCTAACACCAATAATCGGGTTTTGGGAGCTATTTTTAAGGATACGTCGTCCAATATATTCCTACCTATTTTTGAGGCGCCAAAAGACACTCTGTCCAACTCCACATAAAATTCATCCTCCTCTTTTAACGGTTTTTCACCGTTCTGCTCTTCCAAATCCTTATCCACTACCTGTCCCAATTTTTCCAATGATGTAAATAGGTCATAGAAAGTCTCCAAACTACGGGTTAACTTCTCTACCGAACTAATGACCAAAAGAATGATAATCTCAGCAGCTACAAACTGCCCAATGTTCATTTCTTGGTTCAGCACCAATAGTCCCCCGATCAGTAACAGACCTGCTGTTACCAGTACCTTGAACCCGATCATCTGAATAAACTGTATGACCAGAATACGAAAATGACTTTCACGTGCTTCCAAATAATCCAATACCAGGGCATCGTTCTTGTCCAATGCCAGGCTGGTCCTGCCAGAAAGTTTAAAGCTTACCAAAGAGCGGGCAACTTCCTGTATCCAATGAGCTACCTTATATTTTTGTTTTGATTCTTCAAGACTGGTATCCATTCCTTTTTGGGCGGTAAATTTGAATACCACGTAAATAAGCAGTACTAATAAAATTCCGTACACAATAAAAAACGGGTGATAGAAAGACAAGAGTATCAACCCAAATACAATCTGCAGAACAGCCGCGGGAAAATCCAATAAAATCTTTGCCAAGCCCTTTTGAACATTGAGGGTGTCAAAAAACCTATTGGCCAGTTCCGGCGGATAGTAATTGTGGAGTTCGCTCATCTTTATTTTAGGAAAACGGTACGTAAATTCGAACGATGCCCTTGTAAATATCTTCTGCTGAACATTTTCTATGATACGGATCTGCATTAATTGCAATAACCCTCCAAATGCTACCCCACCCGTTACCAGCACCACTAAAACCACCCATGAGGTACTAATCTCGGCACTTTGGATGAGATTAATAATTGCCTGTATACCCAAGGGCAAAGAGAGATTAACGAGCCCTGCAAAAATGGCATAATAAAATGTCTGCAACACATCCCTTTTATCGAGTTTTAGCAGACCCAATAGCCGCTGCCAGGCGGTGAGTACATTTTTAGCCATTTTGCTTTGCTGTAAAAGTGTGGAATACTAAATCAGAGAAATATTTGTTAGC
>JBFHGV010000735.1:0-2043 GCA_041582955.1 Arenibacter sp. | reverse complement strand
TTTTGGCAACCAATGTCATGCCAATTTCTGGCTTGATCTCATTGGGAAGCTCTTCTTTCTTAATCTCGTGAAACAACTCTTCATTAATATCTCCGTAAGCTTCTTCTTTGGGTATGTTTATGGTCTTTTTTTCATTTATTTCCATATTCACCAATTCCTTCTCAAAACCTGGAATAAGCTGACCTTGTCCAAGAGTAACTTCTATAGGGGCTCTTTCCAATGAGCTATCGAATACTTGTCCGTTTTTTAATTTTCCTGTGTAATGTACCTTTACGGTGTCATTGACCTTTGCTCTACTCATAAAATCCTATTTCTCTAATCTTAATTAAAAATATAAGGTGCAAACCTATGGGTTATAGATTTCTTAGAAGAATAGATTGTCATAAAACCGTTGTAATTTGCAAAATCTTAACATTATTCGTCTTAATTATTAGACTATTAACAACATTTTTATTCCAAGATGGCCTGATATACCAAACTTCTCAATTTGGCATGGTCATCCAAACCGTTGGTGGGTATAAGTTGTTTAAAGTATACTACAAGTAGTTCTTCAACGGGATCTGCCCAATACGTTGAGCCATAGGCTCCACCCCATTCAAAAGTGCCAACAGAACCATGTTCTCCCCTTTCTCCTACGTTTTTGGTTATAGAAAAACCAAGACCAAAACCAGAACCCTTCCTGCTGCCATAGGGAATATCCCTTACGTCTACATGGTCTGCAACCATTAGCTCCACTGTTTTTGGAGAGAGAATTCGTTTGCCTCCAAGTTCTCCCCCATTTAGCATCATTTGTAAGAATCTGGCATAGTCCATGGCGGTTGAAACCAGACCGGCTCCTCCGGAAAAACTTTTTCTGGGTCCTTTTACATAATGCCCCTGCCCTACTCCCAAGCCCGGGTTAGGAGATCTTTCCAACGGCTTGCCTTTATGGGCCATATAGGAAGTGGCCAATCTATTGGCTTTGTTTTTAGGCAGATAAAAATAGGTATCCACCATATTCAGGGGGTCTAAAATTCTTTCCTTGATAAAAATATCCAGCGATTTTCCAGATACTTTTTCTACAATAACTCCCAATATATCGGTGTTGTAACCATATACAAACCTCTCTCCAGGCTGGGCATCCATGGGCAATTTAGCCATACGTGCAACGGTTGCAGCGATTGGCTCATCACGGTGGGCAAAATACCAGTTTTGTATACCGGCCTTTTCCCATTCCTTTTTTGCTGGGCCATGGCCATAACCAATACCTGCGGTATGTGTAAGCAGATCCCTTATGGTAATGGCCCTCTTGGCTTTTACCACCTCGTAGCCCCCATCCTCTTTAATTTCGGCAACAGTGGTTTCCTTCCATTCGGGCAAATAATCTCCTATGGGGTCCTTGATTAAAAGTTTGCCTTCTTCCTGTAGTATCATTACGGCCACACTAACAATGGCCTTTGTTTGGGATGCTATTCTGAACATGGCGTCCGGGGCCATTTTTTTTTCTGCTTCCATATCACTATCCCCAAAGGCTTCATGATATACTATTTTGCCCCTTCTGGCAATTAGGGTAACATTCCCGGCCATTTTACCGTCTTGTACGTATTGCGATAAAGTAGAGGAAAGTCGGTTTAAGCGTTCAGAGGACATGCCAACTTCTTCTGGCGATGCCGTAGGTAAACTTTGTGCCTGTGTAACTGAAATCCAAAAAATACAGGCAAGGAAGAACGTGCCTTTTTTTAATATTCTAATCATGGTACCAAATAAAATTAAGTTGACAGTTGTTTATTTTGGTAAAAGATATAGTTTTTTAATAAAAATGAAGAATATTAACTCCTGATTCAGTATGAACAGGGATTTATTTCATAATACAAAAAGCACGGACATAGATTGTAATAGGCTAAAGATGCTGTCGCTTTTTTGTTTCGTATAATAGCTTATGGCAATAAATTTATTATTTAGGCTGCTAAAGCAAACGAGGACCTTATACGGGATTAGTGGGTATATCTTATCCGTATTAACAAGTTATACCAATTGATTGAAGGTTATTTTAGAAATATTCTA
>JBFHGV010000734.1:0-2047 GCA_041582955.1 Arenibacter sp. | reverse complement strand
CGCTTCCTTGGATAAATACTTACAAGAAATAGGTAAGGTTGATTTGATTACTGCGGATGAGGAAGTGGAATTGGCACAGCGGATCAAGGCGGGCGACCAAATTGCCCTTGAGAAGCTTACCAAAGCCAACCTGAGATTTGTGGTATCTGTGGCCAAGCAATACCAAAACCAAGGGCTTACCCTACCTGATTTGATCAACGAAGGTAACCTTGGTCTTATTAAAGCAGCACAGCGTTTTGACGAAACCCGTGGATTTAAATTTATCTCCTATGCGGTTTGGTGGATTCGCCAGTCTATCTTACAAGCCCTGGCAGAACAGTCGCGAATAGTACGATTACCTTTGAACAAGATTGGGTCTATCAACAAAATCAATAAGACCTTTGCCTTCTTGGAACAAGCCCATGAAAGACAACCTTCAGCTGAGGAAATAGCCAAGGAATTGGACATGACCGTTGAGGATGTTAAGCAATCTCTTAAAAATTCTGGTCGCCATGTATCCATGGATGCCCCATTAATAGACGGTGAGGATTCCAACCTCTACGATGTATTGCGTAGTGGGGAATCTCCCAATCCGGATAAGGAATTATTGCACGAATCCCTAAGAACCGAGATAGAAAGAGCATTGGAAACCTTAACTCCAAGGGAAGCCGATGTCATCCGTTTATACTTTGGATTGGCAGGACAACACTCCATGACCTTGGAAGAAATAGGGGAAACCTTTGACCTCACCAGAGAAAGGGTACGTCAGATAAAGGAAAAGGCCATCAGAAGGTTAAAACACACTTCAAGAAGTAAGATCCTTAAAACATATCTTGGATAGTTGATCCATACAATTTAGAATTTTAGCGCAAACGTTCTCCCCAATTGGAAAGCTGTCGTAAAAACTGTAAATTGTAAACAATAACAACAGTTATCATGACTGTTCGTTTTTTGATTGATGAATAAACTCCGGCTGATTACCGGAGTTTTTCCATTTTTACAGCCTGTCAGCTACCCTTTAACCCCTCTATTTTTTGGTTTTAAAAAACTTCCAAAAGCAGTTGTTTCTCTTTTTGATACCCGTATTTTAAATCAGGGCAGTTCAATTTAACTCATGATAAACAGAAAATTCCTTTTAGCAATTAGGGTTTAATAGGCCTATTGTCCAAACACCCCTATCTTTGCGTTTATATTCATACTATGGCCATGGCGAAAGACCTTTTACTAATTACCCCGCCTTTCACTCAATTAAACACACCTTATCCGGCCACGGCCTATTTAAAAGGTTTTTTGAACACAAAGGACATAAGCAACTTTCAAATGGATCTTGGAATTGAGGTCATCCTAAGACTCTTCTCCAAAGATGGCTTACAAAATATCTTTGACCATGCGCATACCAACAACACTATTTCCACTGGTAATAGTCTACGGATATATGCCCTAAAAGACAACTATATACGTACCATTGATTCGGTCATTCTTTTTTTACAAGGACATAACCCTACTCTAGCCCGACAAATATGTGCCTTTAATTTTCTCCCCCAGGCGTCCAGATTTGATCAATTGGAAGATTTGGAATGGGCCTTTGGTACCATGGGCAATCAAGATATGGCCAAACATCTGGCTACCCTTTATCTGGAAGATTTATCCGACTTTATAGTGGAATGCATTGATGAAAATTTTGGTTTTAGTCGTTATGCGGAGCGTCTGGGCAGGAGTGCCAATTCCTTTGACGAATTGCACGATCACCTGCAAAATAAAGCCACCTATATAGACCAGTTGACCCTAAACCTATTGGACAGCAGCATAAAAAAAGTACAACCCAAGCTGGTTTGTTTTTCTGTTCCCTTTCCTGGAAATCTATACAGCGCCTTTAGAAGTGCACAACACATAAAAACCAAATATCCAAACATAAAGATAGCCATGGGTGGTGGCTTTCCCAACACCGAATTGCGGTCGGTCTCCGACACCCGTGTCTTTGATTATTTTGACTACATTACCTTGGATGACGGGGAGCTCCCCATGGAATTGTTGGCGCACCATTGTTTAAATCCCGATAGAGACAATT
>JBFHGV010000733.1:0-2052 GCA_041582955.1 Arenibacter sp. | reverse complement strand
ATAAGGATAATTTGGTAAAAACATGGGAGGCCCATCGCCAAGATTGGAAAGAAGGAGATCCTTCGTGGAAAAATGGAAAGGGTAAGGAGTTGGTAGGAGCCATCAACTATCTGGCTTCAAAAGGCATGAATGCATTTTCATTCCTTACTATGAATATTGCAGGCGATGATCAAAACGTATTCCCTTATGTGGATTATGATACCTATGACCGCTTTGACACCTCAAAATTGGATCAGTGGGAAGTCCTTTTTGAACATGCCGATAAATTGGGGATGTTCCTACATTTTAAAACTTTGGAACATGAAAACCAAGGGCTGTTGGACAATGGTGGTACCGGTTTAAATACAAAGCTCTATTACAGGGAACTCATTGCGCGTTTTGGCCATCACTTGGCCCTTAATTGGAACTTGGCAGAGGAAACTGGGGATTGGACCGCAACGCCACCTACCTTTCCCCTTGATCTGCAGGAACGTTTGCGACTCGCCGAATATGTAAGTTCTATTGATGCCTATAATCACCATATCGTTATACATAACGGAGAATGGTTTGACGGACTGTACGGTCCCGATTCCAAATTTACCGGAGCTTCATTGCAAACGAACAAGGCAGATTTTAGCAATGTACATAAATCGGTCCTAAGGATACTAAATGATTCAAGAGAGGCAGGAAAGATATGGGCGGTGGCCTGTGACGAACCGGGAGACGCCCAGCATGCCCTTATTACCGATGCAGAGGATGCAGAACACAATGATGCCAGGAAAAATGGCCTATGGGGAGCTATGATGGCCGGTGCATGGGGAACGGAGTGGTATTTTGGGTACAAACACCCTCATTCCGATCTCAGTTGTCAGGACTTTCGCTCCCGGGACCTTTTTTGGGACCAAGGTCGCTTTTGTTTGGAATTCTTTAAAAACAACAACATCCCAGTTTGGGAAATGGAGGCCAATGATGCCCTTATTTCCTCAGAAGGGGACTATGTGCTGGCCGATCCGGGAAATACCTATGTAGTTTATCTTAAAAATGGCGGGGAATCCACTTTGGACTTGGGCCAGGACGGAGAGACCTATGAGCTTAAATGGTATAACCCTAGAAAAGGAGGGAGGCTGCAACAGACCAAGATAAAGACCATCACCGGGAACGGGAAACAATCTTTGGGGCTGCCACCTAAAGAAAAAAATAGGGATTGGGTGGCCCTGGTCTCCAAAATATAATAGAGATCCCTATGTGATTTCTGGGGTTTATTTTTTAGTAAATTACATCAATTCCAATCTTCTTCCTTGGTGCACATTGTAGTGAATGCGAAGTATAGGAGATAGGGAGGTAGTGGTCTGTCGATACTTTCGCTACAGTTCCACTTCTGTAGGCCCATAATATTTTATAGGAGGTTTCTTGGGTATTATCCTTTTATTTCTCTACATATGATCAAGGATTAGAGTTCCTTATTTTGGTCCACTAGTCACTTTATAGGACAAAGTAAAGCGTAAGAAAGGTTTATATTTTTGATACCTGTTCTTAACTGTGAATGAAATTGGTCCTTCCCTTCATTCTTTTAAAATTGAATTTTTGCATTTTCTCCTCCAACAATCTTGAATATGCCACTTGATTCAATGCGATATTCTGAAGTTCTTTGGCCATGTTAGCGGTGGAGTTTGAAACCTGTCCCTTTCTTCCTGCTGTCAATTGTGTAGGGTTACTATTGGATTTTTTGAAGAACGCCATTCCAAGATCGTTCAGCAATCCTTCTAAAAAGACGTAGAAGGGTAATTTGTTCTCGTAGTCAATAATTTTTCCTGAATTGTTCTTGTTTGTAAATAAAGAGGGTCTCATAGGCCTAAAGTTTGGGATGTTATTTACTGAAGTAACGATATGGAATAGGATTTAGTGTGCAAAACAGTAATTTTTTTAAAGAAAAACCTTACGTGATAGCACATAGAAAATATGGTGCTGATATTCGTTGGGTATGGGGGCTCTTGGATTAATATTATGCAAAAGGAGGAATTTGCAGCAATTTACTTAGTATTGGCAATTAAAGATATGCTTAATGGATATATT
>JBFHGV010000732.1:0-2068 GCA_041582955.1 Arenibacter sp. | reverse complement strand
GCATATCATTACTAAGCAAAATTCTCTCCCCAATACCTGGACTATGGGAATAGTTGGGTATAAAATAGTGGTATTACAACTACTATCTGTAAGATCTATTTAAACATTATCGGACAAAAATGACGGGGAAAGGTCTTTCGTGACTGCGGGCATAACCCATTGTTTGGTTTGTGTAAACACCTTTCCATTACTATTGAAAACAGTGCCTAGGTATGGTTTTGTAATAGATTGAGGATTTGTATAATTAAAAAGTTTTATATCATGGAAAAGAGGAAGATTATTGCTGTGGTGGGAGCTACGGGTGCCCAGGGAGGCGGATTGGTCCGTGCCATTTTAAACGACGGAAAGGGTGAATTTGGTGTAAGGGCCATCACTAGGAACCTTAACTCCACAAAAGCCAAGGAGTTAAAACAAATGGGGGTCGAAGTGGTGGAGGCCAATTTAGATAATAAGGCCAGTATGGTAAATGCTTTTAAAGGGGCGTTTGGTGCTTATTGTGTTACCTTTTTTTGGGAACATTTTTCTCCGGAGAAAGAGATGGAACACGCTAAAAATATGGCAGAAGCAACCAAGGAAGCTGGGGTGAAACACCTAATCTGGTCTACCCTGGAGGATACCCGTAAATGGGTCCCTTTAAATGATCAGCGAATGCCCACTTTGATGGACCATTACAAGGTGCCACATTTTGATGGCAAAGGAGCTGCCAATTGCTATTTTGAAGAAAGCGGTGTTCCGTATACCTTGTTGCTAACATCCTTTTACTGGGAGAATTTCATTTATTTTGGCTCGGGACCCAATAGGGGGGCGGACGGGAAATTGGCCATTACCATGCCAATGGGCAATAAAAAACTTCCCGGGATTGCTGTGGAGGATATAGGAAAATGTGCCTTAGGTATTTTTAAGGCAGGTACCAAGTATAGAAACAAGACCGTTGGCATATCCGGGGAACAACTTACTGGCAAGCAAATGGCCGATGCCTTTAGCAAAGTCTTGGGAGTGGAGATTGTCTTTAAGGATATTCCGGCGGATTCCTATAGGAAATTGGATTTTCCGGGTGCGGAAGACCTTGGGAATATGTTTCAGTTTAAAAAGGAATTTGAAGACTATTTCTGCAAGGCACGGGATGTGAATTTCACAAAGGAATTAAACCCCCAATTGATGACTTTCAGCACCTGGCTCACCAAAAATAAGGGCTTACTTGAATCTGGAATTAAGGGAGAGACCGCTATGGCCTAAAATAGGGTTTTGGTTATTCCAAAAAAAGAGCATTGACCAATTCAATGCTCTTTTTTGGGTGTTATAGGGTCAATAGTCCCCTTGTCTTAATGGTCTGCAAAGGTTTGGAATACCAGAATAATTCAAAATCCTGAAAATATGATTCAAAATCGCTTTTGAGCTGTGCATAGGTAATCGTGGTTTTGGGGTGGACGGATAGCTTGTGTAAAATGTCAACCAACCATTCCCCTTCCTTCTTGTTAAGGGTGGCCGTGGCACTGTCCGTGTTGTCATGAAAGTCCAATTTGAGCAGCTCCCAGCTTTGTCCCTTTTTCGATTTCTTTAAGGCAGTCACCATTGGCTGTCCCCCTAACCATACTATTTTGGCATTGGGTTTGGTAGTTAGAACAGGAGCTTCGTTCAGCGCGTTTTCAATAAATTGGGGTGATATGGTAGTATTGGGGATCTTAAAATTGAACCATTCCTGTAAGGGGAAATCCAAACAAATACCATGCATAAAATTGTATATGGATTTTTTTAGGCCGAAACTAAACTGATCGTGGTCTATTCCCGTTGTGTCCCTGAATTGGATATCGTTGTTGGCAAATGTTATGGGTTGATACTCTGGAATAATGTGGTAGTCATCTGGATTGCGTCCTACCGGACTATGTGCCGTTAGCGCAAATTGGTGCCAAAAGCCAGATTGTAGGATTCCTGCTTGGAACATTTGGCGTACCATTTCCAAGCTATCTACAGTCTCTTGTATTGTTTGGGTAGGATAGCCGTACATCAGGTAACAGTGTACCAATATACCCGCTTCTGTAAAATTTCGGGTTACCCTGGCCACCTGTTC
>JBFHGV010000731.1:0-2071 GCA_041582955.1 Arenibacter sp. | reverse complement strand
TATCCTCCAGTGCGGCAATAATGCTAACCAAGTTGTTCGGGGATAATTTTGCTTTTGCAGATTCTACTGAAGAAGAATTTGGATTGCCTACACGTAATTTTAGTTCGTTCAAAAAAGCTGCAGAAGAAGCGGCGATCAGTAGGTTTTACGGAGGAATTCATTATATGCCCGCCATAGCCAATGGACAGGATGAAGGGTATGCGATTGGAGAATTCTTTGTCAACAATCTTAATACAAGAAAAAACAAAGGGTAGTTTTCCAAGGTTTAAATAGTGGATCCATTGGATTGAACACTAAATCGAAATCCAAAACCAGAAGTATTGGGTATCTTATTTGGAAAAATATATAGATTGTGTAAATGCTCCGTTAGCGGCTATGTCCCAGACCTCTACCCTAGCCCATGTTCTATTTCCGAGGTTAAGGGAAAGTTGAAATTCCTCTGAACTAAAGGCCCCGGTTTTGCTTAAATCCACTCTTTCCCGAAATACTGTTTGACCATCACCAGATACCACTTCCAGAAAATTCAGGGGGAATGTCCAATCTATATTCAGTTGAATTTTTGCCTCACCATCAGCATTCAATTTTACAGATTCTCCTGATCTTTTGCCGTTAATACTAAAATTGGGAATTAAAACTTCGCCAGTGGTTGAAAAATAATTCCCAGTGGTCATTGCATTAAGAACAGGGGCCCAACCATCCTTAAATTTAGGAAGGGTATCCAATTGTAAATAATTGATGTTCATATGGGCATACATCTCATTTTCCATAGTCACTGTAAAAAGATCGGCCTCGGCAATAATTTTCTTTTTGTCTCCCCAATTGTTCATATCGTCCAAAAGATCCAGTACCCTTGTTCCTAATTTGGGAGAGGATAGATCGGCCGGCATGGCTTTCCACGCACCTCCTAAAAAATGTTGGGATTTAAAGAAATCTTCATTTTTGTAAGCATCAGGATATCCTGTAGATCCTTTAATTCGAGGATGGGCAGTCCATACCAATCCATTCTCCAATTCCAATAATTGCTGCATCTCCACTTTGCTTTTAATCCTATAGACTTTTCCGTATACCTTGGCGTCGGAAACAAAAGGTTTATTGTTTTTGTTGGACATTATCCAGTTGACAGGTTTTGGAAATATGGCCATCCAATGTCCACCGAGAAACTCGTTGGGCTCTTCACCTGGCAATAAGAGGAAATCCTCGTCGGACAATCTCTCGCACTGTTCAAAAAGGGTACTCAATTCCTTTAAACGTATTTCATCAGGTCCTTTGGGATGGGCGGTGTAGTGGAACTCTCCCAAATGAACGATATCGACTCCCATTTTTTTGAATACTTCAACAAATTCCGGGGCTGTTGGTATGACCTTATTCTTCATTACAACGTTCATAATATATTCATTATGAAAATGGCTTGCCATCGTCCTATGTCCTTCTATAGGAACATATTGGTCCGAGTGGGTATACTTTTTCACATCTTCCAACAAACTATCGGCCTGCCGACCTCCAATAAGACAAAAGAAATTTAGGCGTTGTTTACTTCCAGGTGGAGCATTGAACCAAGGTACATATCGGTGATCGCCTTCAGGCTCATGTCTAATACCCAAACCGTATCTGGAAACCATACCCCTATAATTTGGTCCATGCCATACCGACTTTAAATTAAATGCTTCATCAAGCGGATAAAAATATTGGTGAGGAGGTGGAAAAACGGCAATTGAACCCTCATTTTCTTGGGCAATTATAGTACGGTATTTTACGGCTGAATTTGTACTGGCATCTATATTGGTTTCCGTTTGTACAAATTCGTCCTTTATATTGGCATAGGAAATTGTTTTCCAAGGTTCATCTGATACAAGACCTGCATCAAAAAGAATTGCTGTCGAATCTTTTTGAGTTGTAATAACGGCGGCAATATTAAGAAGTGGAATTCCATTATAGATCGTTATTTCCAAGAAGCCATCAAAATTTGGAGCGCTTATATCCCCAATGCTTATTATGGTCCTATTTCCGTTTTTGGTTATGATCGCCTCCCGTTTGTTGATATTTAATACATGGGAGGTGTATGGGCGGCTTG
>JBFHGV010000730.1:0-2076 GCA_041582955.1 Arenibacter sp. | reverse complement strand
TGGCCTGGGGCTGGCCATTGTAAAGCATATTGTTGAGGCGCATAATGAAAAAATATATGTGGAGAGCGTTGTAAATATAGGGTCCGAATTTTCCTTTACCTTGGAAAAGGTCAAAAGCAATACCCCTTTGGTAAAGTAGTCCCAAAGAAACTTATCTCTGCCACTGCCTTAATGCGCTTTCTTCCTAATTTATTACAGTTCCATTAAAAAAAAACTAGTTGTTGCATTAGTTGGTGTAGGTTGGTTTGCGCCAATGGATTTATAGGGATTGCTGAGATTACTTAGAGGGGGGTGGACCAACTTTACTTTTTTAAAAGATTAAGTTTTTACCTTTAGTAACGACAGACTAAGCAACAACCAAAAATCTATGGAGCACATTGTTATTATTGGCAACGGTATTTCGGGGGTTACGGCCGCCCGTCATATCCGCAAACAATCCGATAAAAAAATTACCATTATTTCGGCAGAGAACGATTATTTCTTTTCCAGAACGGCACTGATGTATGTGTATATGGGGCATATGAAGTTTGAACATACCCAGCCCTATGAAAATTGGTTCTGGAAAAAGAACCGAATAGACTTGGTCAATGCGTACGTTTCTGCTGTGGATACGGAAAGTAAAACCTTAAAGTTGTCCGATGCCCAGGAAATTACCTACGACAAACTGATTATTGCCACGGGATCCAAATCCAATAAATTTGGGTGGCCAGGCCAAGATTTGAATGGGGTGCAAGGGTTGTATTCCAAGCAGGATCTGGAATTGTTGGAGGCCAACGCCCCAAATAATGAAGTGTGTAAGCGCGCGGTAATAGTAGGGGGCGGATTAATAGGGATAGAGTTGGCAGAAATGCTAAGGAGTCGTGATATACCGGTCACCTTTTTGGTGCGGGAAAAGAGTTTTTGGGATGGGGTTTTGCCAAAAGGGGAATCGGCAATGATCAATGAGCATATTGAGGAGCATCATATTCAATTATTGTTAAATACCAATCTGGAGGAAATACAAGCCGATGAGAACGGACGAGTCAAAGCCGTGGTAACAGATAAAGGGGAGACAATTGCCTGTAACCTTGTAGGATTAACGGCCGGGGTTACGCCCAATATAGATTTTCTTAATAATTCCGGAATAGAACTGGGCAAGGGGGTAAAGGTAAATGCCTATTTGGAAACCAATGTACCCGATGTCTATGCCATAGGTGATTGTGCTGAGCAGCACACGGCCATAGGGCAACGTAGGCCAGTGGAAGCCGTGTGGTATACGGGAAGGATGATGGGGGAGACCTTGGCACAGACCATATGCGGCAAAAGAAGGCCATACCGTCCCGGACATTGGTTTAATTCGGCAAAATTCCTGGATATAGAGTATCAGACCTATGGTTGGGTATTTAGTGAAAGATCAAAAAAGGAAGAAGAACAGCATTTTCATTGGCGGCACCCAAAGGAAAAAATATGTGTTACCATAGCCTTTCAAAGGGAGACCAAACAATTCTTGGGGATCAATACCTTCGGAATCCGGTTGAGGCATGAGGTCATTGACGGCTGGCTCACTCAAAAAAGAACGGTAGACCAGGTTATGGAGCATTTGAAAGATGCCAATTTTGACCCTGAATTTTACGCCCATCACGAGGCAGCCATAGTGGCTAGGTACAATTCTGAATATGGGGCCAACATTAGACCAAAAAAGAAAAGTTGGAAACGAATTTTTAATAACGTATAAGTATTTGGTATGCAGGTGATTAAGAAAATTGGTCTGGTTGTTTTTTTAGTGGGGTTGACCATCTTTACGATGCTTCCGTTTTTGGGGGAGTTTGCTGTTTCCGAAACCGTTTTTAACAAGGTGGTACAGGATAAGGGAATAAAGAGTGAGGTTTTTATCAGGGAAATGGAAGAAAATGTAGTTGGTAAGGAGTTCTATGGAATGCTGGCACTGTCCCCTAAGATTGCCAATGCCTTGGAAACCGCCAATTTACAGCACAGGGCAAATAAGGAGTACAAAAAAGTTATATATACCGGTCCCCACGATATGGCCGCTTTGATAGGAAAGGAATCTGGCAAGGGCTTTATAGTTGAAAACAAGGG
>JBFHGV010000729.1:0-2077 GCA_041582955.1 Arenibacter sp. | reverse complement strand
TTCTCTTTATCATCACTATCCCCTTGGGCTTTATCTATGGGCTGTTTTACAAATTATTAAAGAAAGGAATTGTAGGGATTGGTGAGTATCTCCTAAACATTGCCATTTCCATTGACCAGTTGGGCAATGTAACCATGCAACATCTCTTAAACCTGTTATGGATAAAAAAGAACGGATATAAGTTTGGCAACCGGGACGAAACCATTTCCAGTGCCCTGGGTAGAAATAACAAGCTGGGAACGCTCAGTTACTTTGGAAAAACAATAGATAAACTCCTCAATTTCATTGATAAAAACCACTCCTTGAACTCTATTGACTACTACATTGAACCATCTGCCGATATTATTGACAAGCTTGCGTGGATATATATTATAAACCATCGTGTGCTCTTACTGGGAAGCGAGGACCAAACCTATTATTCCTTTCCCGGAGGGAAGAAGAAAAAAGGAAGCTCTGATGCCATGACATTACAAAAAGAAATCGCCGCTGCCCTACAAATAGAACTGGATATCACCACTTTTAAATTTATTGGTATTTTTGAAGCCGAAGCTGAGGAAAACAAACCGGGTATTTTAGCCAGAACCACTGTTTACACCGCTAGTTTTTCGGGTATTCCCACGGCGTTTACCGAAACCGATCAAATGGTCTGGCTACAATACAAGGACAGGGACATGGTTTCGGAGGTTGATAAATTGATTTTCGATTACCTTAAGAAATCTGGCCAACTGGCATAACCCAACGAGCCGCTATACTTTGATCCATTACAAACCCTATAACAATAATAACCCATGCCAAGCCCGTTAAAAAAAACAACCTTCTTTCTCACATTCACCCTCCTCTTAATAATAAACAGCAGTAGCGCACAAGAAGCAAAAGCACCAAATGTATTGTTTATTGCCGTAGACGACCTGAGAACAGAATTGGGCACCTATGGCAATACCATAGTACAATCTCCCAACATAGACGCATTGGCTTCGGAAGGGGCACTGTTCACCAATCATTTTGTACAGGTACCCACATGCGGAGCCTCCCGATACGCTCTATTGACCGGCATGCGCCCCACAAAACCCCTTCACCTTCGCAATGACGCCATTGAAAAGGAATTATCCCATAAACCAGAAGGCAAGGCAGCTGAGAGCTTTATACACCAATTAAAACGAAACGGCTATTACACTGTTGGTATTGGTAAAATTAGTCACTCTGCCGATGGTTATGTCTACGGTTACGAAGAGGAGGTATCTTCCCAAAAAGAATTACCCTACAGCTGGGACGAACTATTGTTCAACCCAGGGAAATGGGATACGGGATGGAATGCTTTTTTTGCCTATGCAAACGGAGAGAACCGTCAAAGCCTTAAAAAACAGGTAAAACCCTATGAGGCAGGTGAAGTGGATGATGATGGTTATCCGGACGGCCTAACTACTCAACTGGCCGTTGCCAAACTTCGGGAACTTAAAAAGCAAAAACAGCCCTTTTTTATGGGCGTGGGTTTTTTTAAGCCCCATTTACCGTTCAACGCCCCCAAAAAGTATTGGGACCTATATAATCGGGACGACATTCCATTATCGCCCAATCCAGAAATACCGAAAAATATTAACCTAAAGAGCCTGCATGATAGTGGAGAGTTCAATCAGTACGCCCTGGGCGAAGAACATCCAAATTTGACCGAGAAAGCATCCGAGGAGTACGCCCAAAAACTACGGCACGCCTACTATGCCTCCATTAGTTATATAGATGCTCAGATTGGCCAACTTTGGAAAGAATTAAAAACCTTGGATTTGGACCAGAACACTATTATTGTCATCTGGGGAGACCACGGTTGGCATTTGGGAGACCAACGGGTGTGGGGCAAGCATACCCTATTTGAAAATGCCCTAAAAAGTGCACTTATCATAAGGTCTCCATACGCATCCCATCAAGCCAAAAAAGTAAAAACCATTATGGAAACGGTAGACATTTACCCCACCTTGTTGGAATTGTGCAACCTAAAACCTAAAAATAGGGTTGACGGAGAAAGCTATAAAGGAATTTTGGACGGGAACCAACCCACTGTAGCCCCAGTCGCCTATAGTTACTA
>JBFHGV010000728.1:0-2085 GCA_041582955.1 Arenibacter sp. | reverse complement strand
CACAAGCGTTGTTCATTGTCTGAATGGTCCATCCACGAACATCTCCATAATGTCTTTTTGTATTTTCGGCACTTACTTCCCTAATACTGTTTACATAATCTATAAACGGAACGTGGCATTCGCTAAGGTTTGCCGTTTCCGCCGGCCAATAATTCATTTCAAGGTTAATGTTGGAGTGATAGTCTCCTGCCCATACCGGTAAATTACTGTGGTTCCATACCCCCTGCAAGTTAGCGGGCAATGCCCCGGGACGAGAACAGCTAATAAGTAGATAGCGGCCAAACTGAGCAAACAAAGCTTCCAATTCAGGATCGGCAGCTTGTTCATATTTATAGGCCTGTAAACGCTCCAAAGTAGTTTTTTGGCGTAAGGCTTCAGCCGTTTTCCCCAAATCAAAGGAAACACGGCCAAACAAAGCTTGATAATCCTCTAAATGATCGGATAAAAGTGTTTCAACACTTTGGGCAGAGGCAGCATCAACGGCCTTGGTAACTCTTTGGTGCGGATGTTCGCCGAGCCACTCTTTTGAATAATCCTGCTCAAAATTGGTACCTGCACTTAGGATCAACGTTAAGGAATCAACTTTAGTAAAAGCCAACCCAATGTGTGGCATAGGGGCTATACCATCTATGCTTGGAGGTGCCGTTTTAAGTTTACCGCCATTGTGCAATACCTGTAGTTGTGATTCGTATTCAAAGCCATTGCCCATTTCTCCCACAGCGGACAGTCTGTTTTCTTTTTGAGAGATCTTTGCGCTATGCATATCGGTAAGCCACACACGACCTGTGTAAGCAGCCGGTTTATCTGCCGTTAGAGTAACTACTATTACATTGGCCGGATGACTGGCAAAGGCTGTCTGACGGTAGTGTACGCCTTCGTAATCATAATCAACACTATGGACAGCAGTGCTAATATCCAATTGGCGTTTGTAGTTCTTAACCTTGGCCGGGTCGTGCCCCAGTTTAATGAAAATATCACCAAAAGCCTGATGAGCTCCCATATCTTCCTCTTCAATTTCACCGTATTGAAGTCTATCGCCACTCCAAAGACTGATCTCATTAAATTGAATCCTTTCCATATCGGTACCTCCAAAAAGCATAGCTCCCATAGGGCCATTACCTATTGGCAACGCCTCTTTCATCCAAGAGGAGGCCGGCTTATCATACCAAAGCCTAAGCGGGTTTTCTGCTTCGGTGGGGACATTTTCTTGACCATTAAGGTTTAGTACAGTTGAAAAAACCACTAATAAAAGTAGTCCTGTTCGGTAAAATGCTCTGTTTAACAACTCAATTGGTTTCATCATTTTTAATTAAATTATTTTATTTCTTCCTTCCTATATGCTACAATCCCAATAAAAAATAGCCCTGCAAGCTTTTCATATTGGATATTTTCAATTTGAATTGTGTTTTGTTTTTTTCCATATGCCCCAAACGCCAAGCATTTGTAATGCAGTCCATTGTATGGAAATTCGCAATCAAAATACACCAAAATTAAAGCAGATTACAACCCTTGGAATTACGATTCTCGGCCCTCTTATGTATAGCATACATGAAAAAGCAGTATGTGGGTCACCCTTCAAGATTCACTTAAAACCAATAGATACGGAAGCCCAGCCAACTACATCCCCCAAAAATATTCGTTGACTTCGACATACACAAGGGCTAGTGGAAGATTCACAAAGCTACCTATAGTGATGCCAGCTACTACCCGTAATGCAGCTTTTGTTAGGGTAGGAGCAAAATGCCTCTTAGATGGTATAGATAGGCTTATACCACAATAAAACAATTAAAAAAGTGACTATAGAGAACTGGTCCAGTGCTTTTTTGCTAGCCCCATTATTGGGCTTTTGCCTTTATTTATAGGGTAATTACAACGTTTCCGGTCTTCTGTCCTTTAATAACATATGAATAGGCTTTAGATATATCTTCTAACCTATATTCTCTGTCAATTACTGGTTTAAACTTTCCTTTCTCTAAAAGTTGGACAATAAAGGGTATTGATTTCTGTGTACTATAAGGTATTGGAAAAACCACCTTTTTATTTGTAATTGAAGCCAATAAGGAATACAATAAATTTTGAGCATAT
>JBFHGV010000727.1:0-2086 GCA_041582955.1 Arenibacter sp. | reverse complement strand
TATAATTTATATCCCATAGTTTAAATTTTATAAAATTTTAAATCTCTATTCTTTACTTCCCTATTGTTTTATTGTATTCCCTTTAACAATATTATCTAACAACACCGCCAGTTCTTCAGCCTTGGTTGGTAAGCTATCAATAATATTATGAGACTCCGAAAGGTCATTTGCCAAATTATATAATTCCCCTTTGCCATTATTACCGGAGCTAGGCTCTATATATTTCCATTGGTCCAATCTTACTCCCTTTTGTCCCCTGCTGGACTGTACTACTACAGATTCCCTTATCTTATCTTTTCCCCCTTTGAATATTGAGGTAAAATCGTTACTGTCCACAGCAGCATCCTTAGGCAATTCATAGCCTATAATGGAAGCAAGGGTGGCCATAATATCGTTTAGGGCAAAGAGTTGATCAGAAACGGCCCCTTGAGGAATTTGGTTTGGCCAGCGCGCAATAAATGGTGTCCTAACACCACCCTCCCATATAGTTTGTTTGGTTCCTCTTAATTTTCCGTTGGGGTGATGTACCAACTGATCGGCTACCTTAACTTCCATCTCGTTTAAACTATTGCTCACTTTGGAAAAGTCGGTTTCCCTGCTTGTAGCGGTAAATGTAGAGCCATTATCACTGGCAAATAGCACCAGGGTATTCCCGGTTAGCTCTAAGCTATCCAACGTTTTTAGCAGTTTCCCAATATAAAAATCCAATTCGTGAACATAGTCACCATACAGACCGGCATCGGTTGATCCAATAAACCTTTTGCTTACAGCCAACGGAATATGGGGCACATAGGGCGCATAATAAAGAAAAAATGGTTCGTCTTTATTTTGCTTTAGATGGTCCTTCATAAATTGGGAACTCTTATCCGTAATATAGGAGAGGTACTGTTCTCTGGGAAAAAACTTTAAATGCTCTTTGTTCTGGGCGGAATCCACGTTATAGTAATCATGTTCCAGAATCCCCACGACCTTATTACCTTCCAGAACCCAGCATTCACTGGCACAACTGAATCCCAGCCAGTTTCCAAAACCATGGTCTACCGGCCCTCCACTGATGGGCCTTGATAAATCAATATTGGCCCCATTGTCTTCTGCTTTAAATTTTCCGTAACCTGCTGGTTTTTTACCATCCAATGTGGGAAAGGTAGCTCCAAGATGCCATTTGCCGAAACCACCAGTACTATACCCCTTTTCCTGTAGCATCTGCATTAGGGTAAGCTGACCAGGCGCTATCAAGGACGGTTCATAATTGGACATGACTCCAGATTTTTTCCTGCTTCTAAAAGGATAAGTCCCGGTCATTAATGCAAATCGGGATGGGGAACAAACAGAAACCGGACAATACGCATCTGTCAGCCTTATGCCCTCCATAGCCAATTTATCCAAGTTGGGGGTTGGAATCAATGAATTTGGATTGTACACCCCAAGGTCGCCATAACCCAAGTCGTCGGCTAGGATAAAGACAATATTGGGGTGGCTTTGTTTGGTGTTTTTATGATTGCCACATGAAAACACCAACAGCCCTAAAACCATAAGCAGACACCTAATAAGTAGCCTCTTCCCTGTGGAGCCGTAACGGCCATTTTTTGGCATGCACGGTAGTAGTACCCCCCTATGTAAATAACAAAACATCAAAATACTCTGTGGTAAAGACTAATATAGTTTACTTAATTCTTTGGCCGTCCTTCAAAAGTCTGTCCCTTAAATTTGGGTACTGCACTTCTTGGACATCGTCTTTGCCATCTATGGCCAAGGCCGCTGCAGTTGCTGCCGTTTGCCCCAAGACCATAAATACCGGCTCCATACGGATAGACCCAAAAGCAATATGGGTTGAACTTACACACACTGGGACAATAAGATTTTTACATTCCTCTTTTTTAGGAACCAATGACCTATAGCTTATGGGATAAGGCTTAAAACCATGGGCTTCCACATTTCCCTCGTTTTGCACATAGCCATTGGCATCTACGTACCTTTGTGTATTGTGGGAATCCATCCCATAAGCAGCCATACCTATGGCATCTTCTGCCACTTCTAGCCCTTCACAATTCTGTTGTGTCATTACATAATCGCTGATCATCCTCCG
>JBFHGV010000726.1:0-2086 GCA_041582955.1 Arenibacter sp. | reverse complement strand
GAGGCATAAGTTGGTATAATTGAATTGATCGTAAACTATAAAGGTACTCAATTTATATAAGATTTGTGTTTGCTTACCACCGAATTGCTTAAATGGATAGGGTAGGTGAATAAAGCGGATTTGGACATTGTTGGGTGTTGGATTAATGTCTTTTGGCCGACTTTTTAATGTTAAGAAATACATGAAAGATTATAGAGGAAATTTAATTCTTCACCGTTTGTGATAGATATAAATATCCTTGGTGTCTTATTTTCAAATCCTTTAAAGCTATGATGTAAAAATATACGCCAGAAGGTAAACCGATATTTCCCTTCACCACCATATCCCGATTGGAAAGCCCTTCAAATTCATCATTATAGTTTTCCTTATAGTAGACCAAAACTCCGTAGCGGTTAAATATTTGAAGCAGGTTGTTGGGAGACTCAGCGATACCGTCAATAACAAGAAAATCGTTTTTTCCATCACCATTGGGGGTCAAGAAATAATTGCCCAGTTCTATTGTGGTAAGTGTTTCGTTTATGTCAATGGCTCCACCAATGGTGATAATTTCATATTCATTCGGTATAAAGGTTTCTGAAGTAATAGACCCTGAGGAAAATGATCCTTCCAATGCCGTATTTCCTAAATTAATCCATTTCATTTGCTTCTTACTCCAACCAACTACAGTTAGGTCGCTGATATACTCTCCTAGGGCTCCAATATTACTAAAATCATCCCAGCTTAGGGTGGCGTTCACAGGAGCATGCCCTTCCAATCGCCAGAATTCCCTGTCACTAACCCCTGAGACGTTTAGGTCCAACGTACTGGTGTTAAAATTGTCTTCTAGGGATAATGGACTATTGGGGTTTTCAAAAAAATAAGCACATTTAAAAGCATTTTGGGACTCGGCAGTTGAGATGCTTAAAGAACGAATACGATCCTCATCGCCTACGGGAAATGTAAAATTCTCCTTGTTTTCCGCGGACACATAGCCATCTACTTTTGTATGGTTGCCCTCCCCAACAAAAAAGGAGTTTTCGGAAAATTTTAGGTATGCATTGGACCGATCTTTGGGAGTATATAGATTTCCGTTTATAAAATTAAAATTGTTTTTTATTTCTACTGGAATGTCCAGATAGAGTCCGTTTTCAATGGAAACTTCGGTGTCATAAAAAACGGGGGAGAAGGCACCTGAAATAGATAGTGTTCGTTCCTCGTTGTAGAACCCTACCAAACCTAAATTTTCATCAAAAGTCCCATCGTTGATTACATCCATATGAAAGCCCACCATGGCCGATTCATGAACTTGAATATTGCCATAATTGTGTACTGCCTCCACTTCTTGGGCGTTTAAGAACCCAAGTGCTGTAAAAAGGAGCATACTAGCTATATGTTTTGTAGTGTTCATGGGTCTTTTCTGATTGCTTTTAAAGGGTTGTTTGATAATTTTAATATTTAGGCATCTGTACAATCACTAGCTCTTTTTTTGATATTATTTCAGAGTCTATTTGTTTTCGTGAATTACATACCAATTGCTACCGTCGCTTTGAATCCAGTAGGTATATTCTTTTTCTAGTTTAGTATTTTCAATTTTATCGTATTTGTCTAATCCAATAACAGGTAAACTGGTACTATTTTTATCGGCGTCTTTCATTATTTTTAAAACATAGACCTGTCCTAAATTAGAGCTCGAAGGGGGGGGTAAGGTAATTACGTCTTCATCGCCTTTAACAATTAATGTAAAATCATTGGGCCCCAAGGTAGTACTTGAACTGGTACTTCTAATGGCTCGCACAAATCCACCACCAGATTCACTTTCTCCAGCCGGACCTTGGGCACCAGTGTCGCCTTTCTCTCCTTGTTCACCTTTCTCTCCAGTTGCGCCAGTGGCTCCAGTTTCACCAGTTGCACCAGTTGCACCAGTAGCACCAGTGGCTCCGGTCGCACCAGTGTCACCCTTCTCTCCGGTTGCACCAGTAGCACCAGTGGCTCCGGTCGCACCGGTTTCACCCTGTATACCTTGCTCTCCTTGAGCTCCGGTGTCTCCTTTCTCACCCTTATCTCCAGTTGCACCAGTAGCACCAGTAGCACCAGTGGCTCCAATCTC
>JBFHGV010000725.1:0-2093 GCA_041582955.1 Arenibacter sp. | reverse complement strand
GCCGACGGCTACCTTTCCAAACCGTTCGTAACCAGTGTCCTAAAGGCCAGAATAAGTAACCTTTTGGCTACTAAAAATAGGCTACGGGAACGATTTTCGGAAATTGGCGGAATATTTCCATCCGCCGAGGTCACTTCAAATAATATGGACGAGATATTTTTGGACAAGGCCACCAAGATCATCCTGGAAAACATCAACAACCTAGATTTTAAACAAGAGGACCTGTCAAAAGAGCTCGGTATTGGCAGATCCCAGCTTTACCGCAAGATAAATTCGCTCACGGGCAATAACCCAAGTCACTTTATACGCACCATAAGGCTACGTTACGCCTCGGAACTGTTGCAAAGAAACCAATACACTATAAAGGAGGTTACCTATATGAGCGGATTTAACTCTACCGCCTATTTCAGTAAGACTTTTAGGGAACTATTTAACATGACCCCTACAGAATTTATGGAGGACAAGGCCAAGACCAATGAAGAATAGGAGTCCAAGGTTGCTGAACCCAATGAAGTGGTCCCAGCGCAACATACCTCTTTAGAGGCTAGGGTATGGATGGGATACAAAAAAAGCAGCCATAACATACGCTATGGCTGCCTTTAACAAACTAACTAAAACCAATTTTTAATACCCTGGGTTCTGAAGTAATTGATCATTTAAACCCGTTTGTGATGTTGGAAGCGGGAACAAATAATTATCTCTGGAAAAATTACGAATAGATGAAGGCTGAACTATAACAGCTCTTCTAGGACCAACTCCTGTTGTGGTGGTTCCTTCTCCGAAACCATATGCAGCTGGATCATATAATTCAGGGTTTCCTTCGTAAGCAGTACCTTCAATAACAGCACCATATATGGTTTCACCTAATTGCTCCTCAGCAATTCCCCATCGTTTTAGGTCATTAAACCGTGTTGCGCTCTCTGCATAAAGCTCAATGGTACGTTCCCTTCTAATTTCTGTTCCTATATCCATTCCATTTACCGTTAAAAAAGTATTGCTAATTGGTGGTAAACCGGCCCTGGCTTTCACTAAATTGATAGACTCATTCATTTGGGCATCCGAAAGGCTTCCATTTAATTCATACAAGGCCTCGGCATACATTAGATATACTTCTGCAAGGCGTATAAAAGGCATGTCATAGGCTTCAGTTGTTGTTGCCCTGTAAGCCTCATCCGTACCCCATTTCCAACTCATGAATTTTGAATTGAAGTAGCCAAAATTATTTGTTCCATTTAATGTCACATCTCCGGTTTCAGGAATCTCTCCAAGATTTTTATGGTATGTAAAATAAGCCCTCATCCTTAAATCCCTATTCTGGAACTCATCTTCTGTGTTGGCATACCCCATAAATCTTAGGGACTGGTCTATTGGCAATCCATCATCGCACAAGAACATATCCATCATTTTCCTACTGGGCTTTACCCTTCCTTCAAAAACATGGCTAACCAGTGTACCCGCCTGTCTAAAAATGAAGTCATATTTGGCATAAAAAATAAACTCTTTGTTAGTCGCCTTGTCCAATCCACCTGGGTTAGACCCACCGTCTTCCAGATTGAACAAGAAATTGGAACTCAAATTATCAAGGACATCGTTATGGTTCCAAAGCTCATAACCCCCTTGGTCCATGACCGTTTTTGTTAAGGTCACAACTTCCTGTAAATAGTTGTTTATATTGCCCGTATCAAACCCAGCGCTACCAGCTCCTGTACTAATACCATCACCATCCGTAGTATCACCAACATATTTCATCCATGTTGCCTCATGTAATAAAACTTCAGCTTTAAATGCCATGGCTGCCCATTTACTTATTTTTCCTTTATCAGAAGAACCTATTTCCTGTTCCGTAGGCAAACCAGCAATGGCATCATCCAAGTCGGCTAAAATTTGGGCAACCACTTCATACCTACTATTACGTGGCCCATATAATTCTTCCGAATCAACATCTAGAGGTTCGGTTACCAAGGTTACACCTCCATAACGTTGTACTAAAAAGAAATACTGCCAGGCCCTATGAAATTTGGTTGCCGCCACGTATTCTGCTATGCTTCCTTCTCCATTAAATTCCTCTGCTCTTGCAAGTAAAAGGTTCATGT
>JBFHGV010000724.1:0-2099 GCA_041582955.1 Arenibacter sp. | reverse complement strand
GAATGGGCAATACAATCATATTTTGGGCGAGCAACTTACGATTATATGGGCAAATATTTACTTGAGGCCAATGCGAGATATGACGGTACTTCTAGAATTTCACCTGATACACGATGGGGATTCTTCCCTTCCTTGTCTGCAGGTTGGAGGGTTTCAGAAGAAGCATTTACAGAAAATGTGGATTGGCTGGACAATTTGAAAATAAGAGGTTCATGGGGTCAATTGGGCAACCAAAATGTTGGAAACTACCCTTATCAAGAGGTTTTATCAACTACTTCATACTCATTCATCTCTGCTCAACCCGGGGTTATTCAAAACCGTATGGTAGATAGGAATCTGAAATGGGAAACAACCACCATGACCGACATAGGGGTTGACTTTAGTATGCTTAAGGGTTTGTTCAGCTTTACTTTCGACTGGTATGACAAGGTTACTGATGATATCCTTTATCAGATTCCAGTGCCTGCAAGTATAGGTTTGTCGGCACCGACTGTGAATTACGGTAAAATGAAGAATACTGGAATCGATCTTGTTGTGGGTAGCCAGAAGAATTTTGGTGATTTCTCGTATAGCGCTAGTATTAATTATTCCAGTTACAAAAATGAAGTTTTAGAAATTTTATCTCCAACATATGGAAGAACTACTACACAGATAGGTCTTCCTTTTAATTCCCATTATTTGGTGGAATTCGACGGAATATTTCAAAACCAGGCTGAGATTGATGCGGCTCCCGTGCATCCCTTCAATCCAAAGCCGGGAGACTTAAAATATAAGGATGCGGATAACAACGGGATCATAAATGCCGACGATAGGGTAGTGGTAGAAGGCGCTTACCCCAAATTCTTTTATGGAGGTACACTTGATCTTATTTGGAAAAACTTTAATTTGTCCTTGTTCTTCCAAGGGGTCGAAGGTTCCAAAGCATATGTCCAAGGTGGATGGGGACTTTCACCCTATCAACAAGGATCTCCCCCAACAATTGATTTTATAAACAATAGATGGACAGGGGAAGATTCTACAAATTCTGACCCTGCAATGTATGTTCATGGATATGGACCTGTAACAGGAACATCAAGCACTTATTGGTTATTGGATTCATCATACCTGAGGTTGAAGAACTTGTCTATCGGTTACAATGTGCCTAGGGAATTAAGTGAAAAGATAGGGTTACAAGGCCTTAATATCTATATGTCAGGTGATAATTTATTTACTTTCACCAAGTGGCCGGGATCTGATCCTGAAAAGGCTAATACGGGTTGGTTTACGGCCTACCCCCAGCTAACTACATACACTTTGGGAGTTAAGTTGAAAATCTAATCTTAAAATAAAATATTATTAAAATATATATAAACAGGGACATAGTTTTAATTTCTATAATTCTCCTATTAACACTTTTTACAATTTCATGTGAGGAAGAATTCTTGGATAAAAACCCATTGACAGAAATTTCCAGTGAAACGTTTTGGAGTACGCAAAATGATGCCGATATGGCCTTGGTTGGATGTTATGCACGATTGAACACTACTACCTTTAATTTTGAAGGAAAGATGAATTTGGATGTACTTGCTGGTGAAGCAAGTAATGGTAGTGGGAATGCCCAAAATATGGCTTTGGGCAATTTTGAAGCTACCTCCGAGGGACTTATTTCGTCCGTTTACAATGATTGCTTCAAGGGTATTGCGTCATGTAACTTTTTCCTGGCCAATATAGATAGAACTGAAATTTCCGAGAGCACCTTGCAAGTATACAAGGGAGAGGTAAGGTTTTTAAGGGCTTTATTTTATTTTACACTAACAGATTTCTATAGTGGTGTGCCATTATACACTGAGCCTATTGAAAGTCTTGACGATGCAAAGGTGGCACAGAGTTCAAAGGAAGAAATAATCTCTCAGATTATTTCTGATTTGGATTTTGCTATTGCCGAATTGCCTAATACAGACTATAGCAGTACAGGACATGCCGTAAAAGGTTCAGCGTTGGCACTTAAATCGAGGGTATTGCTTTACCAAGGTGATTGGTCAGGTGCGGCGGCAGCTGCAAATCAAGTAATAACCGATGGAAAATTTAGTCTTTCCAATGATTTTAAAAATATGTTCTTG
>JBFHGV010000723.1:0-2122 GCA_041582955.1 Arenibacter sp. | reverse complement strand
CAAATCCGGCATTGGCCGTTGTCCTACCTACAGAACCAATATCGCTATAGCCGGCACCTACCTGAAGAAACGGATCAAACCAACCTGTTTCCCCTACAATCTTATTAAGGTCATAACTAACCATTCCATCAATAGCATAGTAATCCCTTTCTGCAGTATTAATAGCACCATCTACTCGCTTTCCTACCTTATATCTATTATAAGACCCTACAGCCCTAATACCCAATCCATTTTTAAAATATCTCCCGATACTAATGGAAGAGGGATAAGGAAGCGCATTCCAGGTATCCTTAATATTCATGAAATCATCACCAAATGGAGTTGCGGAATCATCTACTATATTATAGCCTATTCCCAGTACCCATGAGCTGCTCACAACACTGTCCTTGGCCGTTAGTTCCAATTCTTGGGCTCCCCCAATAAAGAAGGAAAAAGCAAATAATAAAGAAAAAATAATCTTGTAGGTTTTCATACAATAATATATTAGGAATCAATTAAATTCAACCCCAAAGCTATGTCAACACAATATAGCAGCCATCATTATTCTATAAAATACCTCAAAAATCGATATAGGGTAGATAAAGAAATTTCCGACAAATTTCTTACGATTTTTATATTTCCGTTATCGTAAAAAACGGTAGTTTGTCCCACAAAAACCAATACTTCACTATTCACTTGAAAGCCAAACCCTTAACAGAACTGTTTCCTACAAATAAGCATTAATTATATTATCCTAAACAACTTAAATCAAATACCCTTAGCTTTATTGCCATATTATATCTTTTTGGGTATATGGAAGTTTGTACATACAAAAAGCTGTGGTTTCCAAAACTCCTACTTTTTGGGAAGGAGTCCCCTCCTTTAAACCTAAGGTTATTTCATCCTGTGTTTCATTAAGCAGCACCATTTTCATACTCCTTTGTACACTGCTGATACCAGCGCAATAAATCACAACAATTTCTCTGGTAAAATCGACCTTAGGAACAGACAGCCCAGGCTTTCTTGTTTTGTTGATTTGCAGAAAAAAATTTCTCAAGGCCTTGCTGTCCCTAATAACCATAAAAGCTTCCTCTTCCAAACCACTGTAGCTATCGCTTAGTAAATGTTGTAGCATTTGGACTTCTTGGGTGTTACCATTGGCATTGTCCGCTGACAGTCCTTTTTGTCCTGCACAGGAAACTCCAAAAAGTAATAGAAAGAGTAGTATGGTCCGCATTAGTTCTGTTCCATGCCTTGATGTCTTGCCACAAGGGCCTTTTCGTAGATTGCCTCATATAGTGGCAATACCTTTAGAATATCAAAATCCATTGCTGTCTTGGCGGCATTAGATTTAAATTCCTCCAAGGTCTCATCGTTGCCAAGTATTTTTAAGGCGTTTGCAGCCATTTCAGCCACATTGCCCACATCACTTAAATAACCAGTAATCCCATGACGGTTTACCTCTGGTATGCCCCCGGTATTACTGGAAATAATGGCCACCCTATTAATCATAGCCTCCAAGGCCGCCAATCCAAAACTTTCGGTCTGAGACGGGAGAAGAAACAAATCGGAAAAGCACAAAATGCGGTCTATCTCATTGCTGTTCCCCAAAAAGATAACCTTATTGCTTATTCCCAATTCCTCACATAAGCGTTCAGCCCCTTCCTTTTCCGGACCTTCACCAACCATTATAAGCTTTGCCGGTATTTCTTTTTGAATATTATAAAAGATATGTATAACATCCGGTATACGTTTCACCTTTCTAAAATTACTAATATGTGTAATTATCTTTTCATCTTCCGACGCCATTAAGGATCGTTGGCAATCCGTAAAGTGGGTGCTGTATTTGGTTTTATCTATAAAGTTGGGCACTACTGCAATTTCCTTTTTTATATCAAACAATTCCAAAGTGCTCTGTTTTAAATTATGACTAACAGAAGTAACCACATCGGATTTATTTATACTAAAATTAACCGCAGGTCTATAAAAGGGATGTTTACCAACCAAGGTAATATCTGTACCGTGCAAGGTGGTAACCATAGGTATATAGATGCCTTCCTCCTCAAGCATTTTTTGCGCCATATAACCCGCATAGGCATGGGGTATGGCGTAATGCACATGTAATAGCTCTATTCCGAACAGT
>JBFHGV010000722.1:0-2124 GCA_041582955.1 Arenibacter sp. | reverse complement strand
TTGATGCCATGGATAGTGAGCTCCACACGGCAGCCACCAATACGGGAACGGACCCTTTGGCATTTATTAAACAGCAATCCCTTTTTGGTGATCTTGCCAAAAATGAACGTTTTACGGAATTATACACCATTATGGTCCAGAAGATCTATAAGGATACCAATATCAAAAAGTATATGCAGGAAATGCTTCAAAGATAAGTGGCGCGGTGCTTAAAATTACCAACAGGGTAATTGGAACGCGATTATTGGTCTTACAAGCCATTATAGCATAAAATTTTTATTTGAGTATTTTAGAATAGGCTGTACAACCATACAGTTCCTGCTGCCACGCCAAAATTTATGGCATAAGAACCGCCAACCTTTAAGTTGCCCACAAAGAATATAAAGCAAGCTATTAGCAAGACTTCATAGATAGGCCAAATGCCATGAACACTTTAAACAGATTGGCAAGGCCAATGGATATTTACAGTAGAGTACTGCTCTTGGCAAATGATGATTCTGACTGGATATCCGGTCTGGAGATAGGTGCCAAGTGTGGTTTGGGGTAGTAAAACACCTATTTAGGCATTCATCCTTTATGAATCCGATTTCATTAATAGACTCTTCATATAAACAAGCGAAAGGCTCAACCTTTAACAACTGCTACCGGTCTCAGTTTTGCCACTTTCTTGGCAATACCAGAATTGTTTACTGCCTCCACCACCATATTCACATCCTTATAGGCAATAGGGGCTTCTTCGGCTATTCCCCTATATGAACCAGCCTCTACATAAATACCTTTTTCCCTTAATTCCTCTTTCAACACCGGAACATTTACCTGTTTTTTTGCGGCGGTTCTAGACAAACGCCGTCCGGCGCCATGACAACAAGAACCAAAGGTGAGTTCCATACTTCTTTCCGCACCTGCCAAAACATAGGAACAGGTTCCCATGCTACCTGGTATTATTACTGGTTGCCCCACCGGCATATAGGCTTCGGGCAACTCCAAAAATCCTGGGCCAAACGCCCTAGTTGCCCCTTTCCGGTGGACAATAACTTGAGCTTTTGCTCCACCTACCTTGTGGGTCTCTACTTTGGCAATATTGTGCGCTACATCGTACATCAATTTCAAAGGGGCTATGTTAGGCCCAAAAATATTGCTCCATGCCCTTCTGGCCTCCCAAGAAACCAACTCCCTATTACACCAGGCATAATTGGCCGCGGCACACATGGCCTTAAAATAACGCTGCCCTTCAGGAGAACTGAAAGGAACACAGGATAATTCCCTATCAGGAACTTCAAAACCATACTTGGCCATCGCACTAATAATCTTACGAATATAATCGGTTGCCACCTGATGCCCCAAACCCCGGGAACCCGTATGGATCAGAACCACCACCTGGCCCTTATACAGTCCGTATGCCTTTGCAATTGTCTCCTCATAGATTTCCTCAACATAATCTACCTCTACGAAATGGTTTCCGGATCCAATGGTACCTAATTGATTCGCCCCCCTTTTTTTGGCCATATCCGAGACCATGGATGGATCGGCACTGGACAATCTTCCCTTACTTTCCATATAGGCCAAATCTTCCATTTGGCCATATCCTTTTTCAACTGCCCATTCTGCTCCTCGTAAAAGTACATCATTGATTTCGTCAGCAGAAAGACTAATCCTTCCCCCCTTGCCCATTCCCGAAGGAATTTGGGCATACATTTCTTTGGATAGATCCTCCAAATTGTTCTTGATATCTTCAATTTTTTGGTTAGACATAAGCAATCGAACCCCACAGTTGATATCATAACCAATGCCCCCTGGGGAAATAGCCCCGTCCGGATGTAAAGTGGCCGCCACCCCACCTATGGGAAAACCATAACCTTCATGCACATCGGGCATAACAAGGGATGCTACTTGAATACCCGGTAGGGATGCTACGTTGACCAATTGCAACAGGGATCGATCCTCCATAATGGCATCCAATAAGGCTTCCGAGGCCACTATCCGCGCAGGCACCTGCATATTGGATCGGTAAGAACGTGGAATCTCCCATAAAAAATCCTCAATTTTATGGATGTCGTTTTTTTGTATTTTCACAGTACTAGATATCAAAAATGATTAAGGTTTCCCAATGACCTGTGTTAGTCT
>JBFHGV010000721.1:0-2125 GCA_041582955.1 Arenibacter sp. | reverse complement strand
TAGCCCTTATCGCTATTGTTCTATTTATTACCGGAGCATACCGTTTTGGACTTTTAATGACAGGGAACCAGAAAGTGGCTGGCTATACGGCACTGTTGGCGGTGTTCTCCTCCACCTTTATAGAAACCTTACATATTTTTGGACAGTTGCCCAGTATTATTGGGCTTTCTGTTCTCCTACATGCCTTGCCCGAGATATATTTATGGATCAAAACGGGGAAATATCATTATTTGTTCACCTCTTTGTCCTTAATAGCCGTTACGGTTACCTCCCATCATGTGACCCCCATTTTTGGAATGGTATTCTTTATTTTTCCTCTGATAGGAATGGTTATAATGGATGATTCCAGAGATAGGGTCAACACCAATAGGGAACTAACTTTTGGTGTATTCTTTAGATCTTTCAGTAGGTTATTTTGGCGTATCCTAACATTTGGATTTTCTTCTTTAATACTAATAGTGGTATGTATATTGCCTTATTGGATAAATTCCAAAAAGAATCCCATAACCCAAATTCCCATTCCGCACGGTTCTAGGGATAACTTTTTGGAGGTAAGCTCCTCCGGACTGGTATTTTTTATCATTCCTTGGGGTATCTTATTGTTTTTGCTTCCGTATATTTTTTATAGGTTTTACAGTAAGCGTTATCTGTTCTTTGGACTTTCCATAACCGCACTCAGCATTTTAGGTACTGGTGGTACAACCCCCATTCCCTTAAAAGTATTGGGGGAAACAGCTTTTAATATACTAACCCTGGACCGATTTACACTATGGGCCACCATTATGTCTCTTCCTATTTTTGGGGAATTCATTTATAGATTGGTAGAGGGTGATCTTAAGAGCAAACTTCAGCATCGTTTTGGTGCTATTTATCATAGGTTACTTAGTACGGTATTGGCAGGGGGAATCCTTCTTATGGTTGGTTTTACCATGAGTCTAGGGTATTTTAGACCATCACAGCCGCAAAAAATAAAAATGTTGCCCATCATTAATTTCTTAAATCAGGACCAACATGACCAGTGGCGCTATCTACCCTTGGGATTTGGAGATCAAATGGCATGGCTTTCGGCACAGACAAATGCTATGACGGTGGATGGAAATTATCATTCGGCCAGGCGATTGCCCGAATTGACCACCAGGGCCATTGAACGTTTGGAGAATTCCAAATTTAGGGGGGTAGAGGGCATAGGTTCCCTACAACAGTTTTTGACCGTGCCCGAAAAATACAACCTCAAGTATATTTTTAGCAACGATAAATTTTATGATCCTATTTTATACTTCTGTGGATGGCAACGCCTCCAGCAGCTAGAAAACGGCATAATGGTGTGGGAAAAATTAAACGTACCTCCCCTTCCTTCCAATCTGCCCAAAGAGGATGTGGCCCTATGGTTGAAATTGATGTGGGGAACCATTCCCATTCTTACCGTGCTATTGGCCTTTGTAATCAATATACAATTGCTATGGTACAGGGTGTTGAATTCAAGAAAACTTCCGCTTCCCGCCTACATGAAATATGGGGTTAAGTATACTAGATTCCCTTCTGCATTAATTTTGGTAAATCATATCTGGGCACTTATGGTTTTACTGTGTTTTGGATTTGGGATCTATCAATTTTATTTACACAATACTGCTCAGAGATCTCCCCAAAATGTGGTAAAAGCCTATTACAATGCCTTGGATTTTAAAGAATTTGAGACCGCCCACGCCTTTTTGGATACGGAAAAGGGAGTTTCCATAGCCCAATATATGCAGGAAGTTTCCGTAACCGATGGTATTCTTAGTTCATATGCCAAATTGGACGCCATGGAAATAAGATTGCTGCATGAGACCAAGCACAACGCAAAGGCAGAGGTGAAAACATTCTGGGTAACACCCCTAGAAAACATTGAGAAAACCTATACCCATGATTTGATAAAACGCAATGGGAAATGGTATATAATTCCTTCATATTTGGATACCGACCTTCCTCCTGATCAATTGTTCACTAGCAACAACATTACTTTTTATAACCATGGTAGAAGGAGAATTACTACGGAGCAAACGTATCATGAGGATGTGTTGAAACAACCCGTACTGGAGGTGCTAAGTGCCAAATTGGTGAAAAAGGACGGACGGTTTTCCATAAT
>JBFHGV010000720.1:0-2132 GCA_041582955.1 Arenibacter sp. | reverse complement strand
CTTAAACTTATAGATAGTTTTGTAATCAAACCAGCTTGCTACCCAGTATTATGAATTCTAGAAAAATTATATTGTCCGTTTTGGGGGTCCTATTGATCATAGGATCTTTTTTTGGTGCCAAAAAAATTATCGACAGCAAAAAGACCCCAAGGCCACGCCCGGAAAAGGTGATAAAGACCGTGTTTGTTGAAACGGTAAAAAATGGCAATGTGCCCATAGTAGTACCTGCCAATGGTAATCTTGTAGCCAAAAGAAGGGTAGAGCTATATGCTGAGGTTCAAGGGGTCTTTAGGCCAGGTAAAAAGTTGTTTAAGCCCGGACAGGAATACAGGAAGGGAGAGGTGTTAATACAAATAGACGCCGCTGAATATTATGCCAGCGTACAGTCTTCTAAGAGTAATTTGTATAATCTTATAACCTCCATAATGCCCGATTTACGGTTGGATTACCCGGAGGTATACGGTAAGTGGCAGCGTTATCTCGCCAATTTTGATATAGAGAAAAGTGTTCCGGCCCTTCCAGAAATGGCTTCGGAAAAGGAGAAGTACTTTATTTCTGGTCGGGGAATTTTAAGCAATTATTACAACCTTAAGAATATGGAACAGCGGCTCTCCAAATACACTATAGCTGCCCCTTTTAACGGGGTTTTGACCGAGGCTTTGGTTACAGAGGGCAGTTTGGTACGATCAGGACAGAAGTTAGGGGAGTTTATAAATACCAGTTCCTATGAGTTGGAAGTGGCGATTAGCAAATCATATAGCGATTTGTTAAAAGTGGGTGAAGTGGTAGAGTTGAGGAGCATAGATAAATCTAAGACCTATGAAGGTACGGTTACCCGGATAAACGGACGGGTAGACCTAGGCTCACAGACCATAAATGCCTATATAGAGGTCAATGATCCCAATCTGCGTGAAGGCATGTATTTGGAGGCATATCTCAAGGCCAAGGAAGAAACGAACGCCATAGAGGTAAACCGGAGCTTGCTTACAGAGAATGGAGAGATTTTTGTGGTCAGGGATTCCGTTTTGGACTTGGTACCGGTTACTCCGGTTTATTTTTCAGATGATAAGGTGGTGCTAAAGAATGTGCCAGACGGACTATCAATTATATCCAAGCCTGTAATGGGAGCCTATTCGGGAATGTTGGTTAAAGTGTATAAGGATCAAGAAACCAACAATAGGGACCAATGAGAAATGTTATAGCTTATTTTATAAAGTATCATGTTGCAGTAAATGTTGTAATTGTAGCCTTTCTTGTTTTTGGTATTGTGGGGGCACTATCCCTAAAATCATCTTTTTTTCCTTTAACCGATTCTAAGAATATAACCATAAACGTAACCTACCCTGGTGCTTCTCCACAAGAGGTGGAAGAGGGTATTGTACTTAAGATAGAGGATAATTTAAAAGGCCTGGAGGGGGTAGATAGGGTTACTTCCAATTCAAGGGAGAACAGTGGTGTTATAAATGTAGAGATAGAGAAGGGAAGGGATATAGATTTTATGTTATTGGAGGTTAAGAATGCAGTAGATAGGGTGCCTTCTTTTCCTTCAGGTATGGAGCCCTTGGTAGTCTCCAAATTGGAGACGGTAAGACAGACCATTAGTTTTGCCATCAGTGGTGAAAATATTACGCTATCGGCTCTTAAGCATATTGGGAGACAGGTAGAGAATGATATCAGGGCCATGGAGGGCATCTCCCAGATCAATGTTACCGGTTATCCGGCAGAGGAAATAGAGATTGCCGTTAATGAAAATAGCCTTTTGGCCTACAATGTTTCATTTGATGATGTGGCCCAGGCCGTTTCAAATGCCAATATTTTGGTTACCGGTGGTAACATTAAGACCAATGCCGAGGAGTTTCTTATAAGGGCCAATAACAGGTCGTATTACGGAAAGGAACTGTCCAATTTAATTGTTAAGGCAAATGCTGCTGGACAAACGGTGCGCCTCAAAGATGTTGCCGATATCCGGGATAGGTTTTCAGAAACACCCAATGCCACCTATTTTAATGGAAATCTCGCCGTAAATATTTCCATTACAAGCACCAATACAGAAGATTTAATTACCTCTTCCGAAAAGGTCAAGGCATATATAGAAGACTATAATCAGAAGCATAACAATGTTCAATTGAGCG
>JBFHGV010000719.1:0-2133 GCA_041582955.1 Arenibacter sp. | reverse complement strand
CAGATTCCGCCAAACATGGGCCAGGAATACACTACTACATTTAGGGAGATATTTCCAACACTTGCACAAAAGAATAAAATAGGACTGATCCCGTTTCTGCTAAAGGATGTGGCCGGAAATCCAGGATTAAACCAGGCAGACGGTATTCATCCAACTGCCGAAGGTCAAAAAATTATAGCCAATAATATCTGGCCAATTATTCTTAACGCCATCAAATAATGTGAGGGTAAAAGGACTACTATTTTACAAAACCTTATAGCCGCAAGTTAATCCCAAAAAAAGCTATAACTTTACGCAAATTCACCATGCTGTTGATACTCTTTTTTATCAGATGGACTATTGGCTGACATAGGTTGATGATTGGAACCAACTGAGGTTTGGGTATCTTGGTTATCTTAGGTCTTTTATAGGAAAGGGGAGATACAGGAGATACCATTTCCATTTGGCAATATTTTAAGAATCAGTAGTATTAATGTTCAGACATCAGGGAAAAAACAGAACAGCCAAACACAATCTACGAATTGCTACCCTTTTATCCTTTGTTGCTGGTATGGTTAACGTTACAGGGTTTTTATCCCTGCAAAAACTTACCACTAATGTAACCGGCCATTTTGCGTATTTTATAGATGAGATATCTAAATGGGAACTTTGGGGAGGCAGTGTTTATTTGGTTTATATACTATCCTTTCTATTGGGATCCTTTGTTTCCAGTATGCTTATTGAACTGACTTATAGCGGAAAAAAAATCAACATCTATGTAATGCCCGCTATATTGGAAATAGGAACCCTTTTGCTTATTGCGGTAATGGCCGATATTATTTGGATGTCTTCCCCTAACCTAATTGCCTGTTTACTACTGTTTGCCATGGGGGTACAAAACTCCTTTGTCACCAAAATATCAAAGGCCGTGGTGCGTACCACCCACCTAACTGGACTTTTTACCGATTTGGGAATTGAATTATCCCATTTAATGTTTCCGAAAAAGTATTTGGACAGGGAAAAGATAGTTTCCACCATAAAATTGCGGTTATATATTATTTGCTTTTTCTTTATAGGCGGAATTTCTGGAGGATTCCTGTATTCACAAATCAAATTTAGAGGGCTCATTGTAGCTGCCTTACTTTTGGTCATAGGCTTGGTCTACGATCATGTAAAATTTAAGGTTCTCTTGGCCAAAAGAAAATATGCTCACCATAAAAAACTTGGAAAACCATGAAATAGTATAAGAAAATAATAAAACCCAGATTACTTATATTTTTGGAGTTTGAGCAAAACCAACTTATTTTCGCCAACAGCACCCTAGTATCACGGCTTTAGCACATTAATTAATATATATTTATGAAAAAGAACAACATTGCAATTTTAATTTTTTTATTTGGTTTCCTATCGCTTGTCAGTGCCCAGAAAAAGGAAGCTGTATTGGAAACAAAATCCGTTCCTATTTTTAAGGACGGTGAAGCCCAGGTGGTAGCTGGATTTAATGATGAAACAAAGTGGATACGTCACGATCTTTGGGTTGAAACCGAATTTGATACTGACGGTGACGGGAAAAAGGACAGAATGCACGTGTCGGTCACTAGACCACAACAAACGGAAACCGAAGGCCTTAAATTACCAGTTATTTACATTAGTAGTCCCTATTTTGCAGGAGTTGCACCCAACTTGCAAGATATTTTTTGGGATGTAAGACATGAAATTGGAGCTACTCCCAAAAAGCGTCAACACCCGGTTGTGACGCGCATCGGCGAAAGGCCTATAATATCCAATTCACATATCCAAAAATGGGTTCCTAGGGGGTATATAGTGGTACATTCCTCTTCCCCAGGCACTGGACTGTCACAGGGATCCCCAACTGTTGGTGGAGATAATGAATCCTTGGCTCCAAAAGCGGTAATAGAATGGTTGTGTGGTCGCGGTAAGGGCTATACGGAACCCTATGGTAATGAAAAAGTAAAGGCTTACTGGTCTACCGGTAAAGTTGGTATGACGGGAACCTCCTATAACGGGACTATTCCGCTTGCAGCGGCAACGACCGGTGTAAAAGGTTTAGAGGCCATAATCCCTATTGCCCCAAACACTTCTTATTATCATTACTACAGATCCAATGGTCTGGTACGTTCTCCAGGAGGTTAT
>JBFHGV010000718.1:0-2141 GCA_041582955.1 Arenibacter sp. | reverse complement strand
TTTTAGACTGCAGTATATAAGCAATGATATGTTTATATTTAAATACATAGTAGCCGGTAAGTAGAATACCCCCTATAAACAGTATGTACAAGATTATTTTCTTCATCGGCTTCAGTCTAAGGTTATACTAAAATTGTGTGCCATAGCCTTATATGGACCTGTACAGTATATTTTTAATGTTACTGATCATCACTATTCCCTAAAATACCTTTCACAAATTTGTCCTGATATTGCACCCAAGCCCCCAATCTATTTCGAGCTTGTTTTACCTCTTCTTTTAAGTCTGGTGAATACAAATTTACTTTTTCACCAAAATCAGTACTCAGGTCATAGACTTCCACCTTGTTCTGACTCTCATTAAAGATAAATTTCATATTTCCCTTTCGGTATCCAAATAAATAATCGGACCAGGGGGCAAAGAAAAAAGCCTCTTGGAGATTGGTATTCAGTAAATCCCTCCCCTGCCAAACCTCAGGAATATTTTTATTGATAATAGGGAAAACAGTAGTACCCAAATCCTTTAATCCTCCAATATCTGTCTTTTGTTCTCCATTAAACAAGGTTCTATTAATAAAATAAAGGGGGACTCGTAAATTTTCTTCGTAAATCATGGAACCATGACCGTATTGCCCATGTTGCCCAAAGGCCTCCCCATGATCCCCTGTCACCACTACCAATGTGGAATCAGCCAGGCCACGGTTCTCCAAGCCTCTCATAAGTTGCCCAATAAGCTCGTCGTTATGTTTTAAGGCATTTAGATATCTGTTAAAATATAAGTCGCCCACACCATAATCTACCTCTTCCTTGGCATAAAAATATGGATAGTGTCCTTGGACCGTCCAAATCATGGAAAAGAAATTCTGGTCTGGATTATCATCTAGCCAAGAAAAAAATCTATCAGAAAGACAAATGTCGTCTATACCATCGCCTTCCTCGTAAAAATCCTGCTTAAATTGTTCTCCGCAACTAATTTGCCTATAATCTTCTATATGATCCAATCCCCTGTTGGCCAAAAATTTATTACTGCTTAAAAAATTGAGGTCGGAAGAAGTGAAAAATGATGTTCTATAACCTTCTTCCTTTAATATGGAAGACATGGTAGGGTGACCAAAATCCGGTGCCTCATTGGTTAGACTTAAATACGATAAATAGGGATACATAGATCCCATTATAGAGACCAGGGATTGATTGGTACCAGGTGCATGGGCATAAATATCCGTAAACATTAAGGCCTGATCAGCGTAGCTATTTAGATTGGGGGTTAGCTCATATGGGCCTCCATAGCCGTCTAAATAAACTGCTCCTGCAGATTCCAACACAACAAAAAGCACATTTTTAACATGATCTGCTTTTTCCCGATCCACCATCCCCTCCATCGGCACCCCCTCGGTCGGAATAAATTCTGACATCCCCTCAGGAAGAATGGCCGAAAAAAAAGAAGCCTCAGTAGAAGCCGTAAAAATAGAATGGACAAAAGCAATTACAGCGTTCTGCGACTGCCCCTCGCTCCAGTTTCCCTCAACACTATAGCCCCGTTTAAATAATAGCAATACCAATATAAAAGAAAGGGACAAAACAAGGTATTTTACCCGCCGTGGCACTGAGATCAATTGATAGGATAGGTATAGAATCTTAGACAAGATAAAGACAGAGAGACAATAGGCCATTAAATTGGCCAATATTTTAAGGGATAAATGTTCTTGTAATGCATTTGTTGCATCATCACTACCCAGAAAATCCGAATAATAAAACCATTGATAATTAAAAGGATTCCCCAGATACACTACCGTGCTAATATTTGTAAAGGCAACCAGAGTAGACAGTATCACCAAAAAAACAAAAACCCCAAATACAAAGTTTTTTAGTCTAATATCCCTGATCCACCTTTCCAGTATTACAAAAAATAAAACAATACCAATCACATAAATAAAATCATTCAATCCCGCCTTGGCAATTATGAATATTCCACTGGGGCTGTTAAAAATATTCCTAGGGTCTACTCCAATTATTTCAGACCGGGCAAGTGCATGAAATAGCAATAGACTTAGGCCCAGGGACAATATTGCCCCTAGTTTATTAACCCCATTATCTGCAGTTGCCATCCTTTTCCTTAGCCACCACAACAGCCCATAAAGCCCTAA
>JBFHGV010000717.1:0-2147 GCA_041582955.1 Arenibacter sp. | reverse complement strand
CTCAAATTGGGCAACCGATTGAAATAGCTTATCGTATTTCTCAAGTTCGGGATGTAAGCCAAGATTCTTGGATACCTCTGCTTGCCCGATCGGAATAGTAAGGTTATCCACCATCTTAACTTCCGAATCTTGTGCTCTGTTGAGCAGGCTATTAAAAACACTGCTTTCAGTTACAAACTTTAGCTCCAATACTTTTAATTGCTGTTGCATTTCATTCTGTCTTATCTGCAACCTAAGTACATCCACGGCCGAGGCCTTTCCTACCTCCACGGAAGCGAGTGCCAGTTCTTCATAGGATTTTAGGAGTTGGATATTCTCTTCCAAAACCACCTGATTGGCTTTAATGGCATAGAGCTTATAAAAGGCTTGGGAGACAGATAGTCTTAATTTTCTTTTTGCTATGGCAATCTCCAAGTAATCGGTTTCTGAAAGAGAAGAAGCATAATTTTCCCTTGCGGTAACGGTGCCAAACCATGGCAACATCTGTTTTATGGAAAATCGCATCATTTGTGCACCTGTTCGCGTTTCGGGTTCACTAACAAATAGACCTGCGCTTAGCTCTGTGTTGGGCAATGTATTGGCCTCCGTAATTTTCTCCCGGGAAATATGGTAGCGTATTTCAAAGGCCTGCACCTCTGGGTTATTTGCCTCCGCTTCCGCTATATAGGATTCCAGGGTCTGCCCCATTGCTAGGCCTACCGCAAAAAGTCCCATAATTGTAGCTACAATCTTTTTCATTTAATTTGTCTTTTATGTTGAATTTCTTTTTGCCAGCTATAAAGTACCGGTACCAAAAAGTAGGAGGTCACGTCTATAATCATACCTCCAAAAATGGGTATGGCCATAGGTGTCATGATATCGCTGCCTTTTCCTGTAGAGGTAAGTACCGGCAATAATGCAAGAATGGTAGTTACTGTGGTCATTAAACAAGGTCTGATGCGTTTTTCAGCGGCCTCCACCGTTGCCAAACGGATGCCACTTAGATCATTAGGTTGTTCCTTTTTGAAGGTTTGTGTAAGGTAGGTGGCCATGACTACCCCGTCATCAGTGGCAATACCAAATAGGGCTATAAAACCTACCCATACCGCTACACTAAGGTTTATTGTTCTCATATTAAACAAATCCCTTAAATTTTCACCAAAAAGGTTAAAATTTAAAAACCAATCCTGACCGTATAACCATATCATAATAAAACCTCCAGCAAAAGCTACGGCAATACCGGTAAACACCATCAAGGATGTGGAGATGGAACGAAACTGGAAATAGAGTATCAAAAAGATGATGAACAAGGCCAATGGAACCACTACGGACAAGGTTTTTTCTGCGCGCAATTGATTCTCATAGGTACCCGTAAAACTATAACTAACGCCTGGGGGCACAATTAGATCCCCACTACTAATTTTCATTTTAATTTGTTCCTGTGCATTTTCTACCACATTAACTTCTGCATATCCGTCCTTCTTGTCGAACAGTACATACCCAATCAAAAAAGTATCCTCGCTCTTAATAAGTTGAGGTCCTTTCTCATAACGTATTGTTACCAGTTCGTTCAGTGGTATAGGACTGCCTTGGGCTACGGGAACATAAATGTTCTTGATATCCATGGGATTATCCCTTAGTTCCCTTGGATAACGTACGCGAACACCATAACGCTCACGGCCTTCTACCGTCTGGGTCAATATCATTCCACCAACGGCAACTTCCAGCACCTGCTGTACATCCTCCACAAGGACTCCATACCTGGCCAATTTTTCCCGATCGATATCTATCAGCAAATAGGGTTTCCCAACAATTCTATCGGCGAAAACAGCTTCCTCTTTGACCCCTTCTACTTCTTTTAAAATATTCTCCAATTGGATACCAAAAGCTTCTATCTGGGCTAAATCCTGACCTTTAACCTTAATACCCATTGGAGCTCTCATTCCGGTTTGAAGCATTACAAGACGAGTTTCTATAGGCTGCAACTTAGGGGCGGAGGTTACCCCCGGTAATCGGGTAACCCTTACAATTTCGTTCCATATGTCGTCAGGTTTTTTTATATCAGGACGCCAATTTCTAAAATATTCACCCTCTTCATCTGGGATTAAATCGTCCCGTTTAACACTATAAAAAGTGGTCATTTTCGAATCCTCGTATAGGGAGGTGTT
>JBFHGV010000716.1:0-2148 GCA_041582955.1 Arenibacter sp. | reverse complement strand
CTGCCCAAAGAATTGGAGACTGAACTTCTGAAAACCAAAGCCTTTGTGATGAAGATAAATTAAATAATAGAACAATTGACCACAAGGGTTTTTAGACCTTTTTAAGTACGATATTATTTATATTTTTTGTTATTTGGGTAATGGAAAGCACTGCTTTTCCTGATTCTAGAGCCTGGTTTACAAAGAATTTAGTAGGTATAGTTTAAATCCTGACCGTATTGGTACGTGTCAGGATTTTTTTTGAGGATTTCAAAACTTCCGTAGTACCTATTAATATACTCTGACCAATGGTTTTTTTGCTTTAATTTTATATTTTTAGCGTTATTTAGCTCAGCGTTCAGGTTGTTGGTCGAATTAATTTCGCTCTCTGTTTGAATATGAGAAAATTTAATAATTAATTAACAATGGGGGTAACTCCCTTTAACTCAATTAAAACTAACTAAATATTATTAGTATGATTAAAAAAATTCATTACTATTTAATGGTGTTGTCCTTACTCTGTGTACAGATGGTAGCGGCACAAACAATTTCAGGTACAGTGACCGACGATGAGACCGGTATGCCAATTCCTGGAGCCAACGTTATTCAGAAGGGGACTTCAAATGGGGTTTCCACAGATTTTGACGGTAATTATACCATTGAGGTATCTGAATCCTCGGCGATTTTACAATTTTCATCTTTGGGCTTTACTAGCCAAGAGGAGCCGGTTGCGGGGAAGACAACTATTAATGTTGCGCTAATGCCCGATGCACAAATGTTGGATGAAGTTGTTGTTACTTCGTTAGGTATCTCAAGGGAAAAGAAATCCCTTGGTTATGCCATGACGGAGCTGCAGTCAGATGAGATCAATACCGTTAAGAATTACAACGTAGCCAACTCATTGGTGGGAAAGGTGGCAGGTTTAACTGTTAGTCAGTCTGGCGGTGTAGGATCCGGATCCCGAATTGTGATTAGGGGAAACAACTCCATTACCGGTAGAAACCAAGCATTGATTGTGGTAGATGGTATTCCCATCAACGATTCCGGCAATGAGTCTGGGGGTAGTGTTTATAACAGTTCCGTGTCCGGTGGTGGGATAACCGATATCAACCCAGAGGATATAGAATCGGTTTCTGTACTTAAAGGCCCTAATGCAGCGGCACTTTACGGTTCACGTGCAGCTTCTGGTGCAATTGTTATTACTACCAAAAGTGGTGCAAGGAGTAAAGGAATAGGGGTGACCCTTAATTCCAATATAACGGTAGAGAATCCAATGTTCTTACCTGATTATCAAAACCAATATGGACAGGGAACTAATGGAACTGTATACCCTGATATGTCCAGTTTGGGAGGATCATCTTGGGGCGCGCGCCTAGATGGTACACCACAGATTTATTTTGATGGTACAGATAAAGCCTATGAAGCCCAGGAAAATAACGTATCCGACTTTTTTGAAACAGGCGTTCAAAATATTAATTCCTTTGCCTTGACCGGTGGAGGTGAGAATTTTAATGCCCGTTTTTCCTATACCAATAACCATACAAATACTATTTTACCTAATTCAGGATTGGAAAGCCATAACTTTAACCTAAGGGCAATGACCGATTTGTCTGATAAGTTGAGTTTTGATACTAAGGTGTCCTATTTTACGCAGGACCTAAATAATAGGGTTTCCTTGGGATCTGAAGGGGTATTGGGCTATGTGTTATATATGCCTAGAAACGTAAGGACTTCGGATTTAAAAAATTACCAGGTAGAAAATCCAAGTCTGTACGATCCTGACAATAACATAAGTGATTATGATGTAATTAGCTATAATGGGCAAGGTAAGAGTACTGGAAACCCATATTGGATCTTAAATGAGGATAGCAATAAGGAATCCAGAAACCGTTTCTTAGGTTTGGCCAAGGTGAACTACAAGTTTAACGATTGGTTGTCCTTGTTTGTTCGTATGAGTGGCGATGTTACCAATGTTAGTAGCGCACGTATTACAGCAGAGGGTAACCATTTCTCCAGATTTGGTGGACTTTCTTTTTCTGAACACAAAATATCTGAATTGAATTCAGATTTCTTATTCACTGCCAATCATGACATAACCGATAAGTTAAATCTTTCGGCAAACATTGGGGGAAATCTCTTTAAGACCTCAGCTCAAAGTATTAGTGTTAG
>JBFHGV010000715.1:0-2159 GCA_041582955.1 Arenibacter sp. | reverse complement strand
GACCTAAAAATAAATTTGGACAATGAAGGTTCCCATGCCACTACGAGCATGCAGGTTATGGGTAAATTGGAAGATGGTGCTAAAATACAGAAATGGCAGTTTGAAAGGGTTAAGGTCAATGGAATTGAAATAGACTATGAAAAAAGTGGCATCACCTTAAAGGGTGGATTGGAAATTATGGAAGATCATAGTTGGTATGGGGATGGTTTTCGAGGCAATATTACGGCCACCATAAAGAGTATTAACTTAAAAGTTAATGGTAAAGCCATTTTTGGAGCAAAGGATTTTCGGTATTGGAACGTAGATGTATGGGCTAAAAATGATGAAGAGAGTCGTACTAAATTTATGATAAACTCTATGGTCGGGGGTGTCACCTATCGCATGAAAAAGATTCGAGGTAATCAGGATGGCTTTTCTCCTTCCTCAGCGGTTTACCGCCCTAATTTGGATTATGGATTGGGTGTCCGTGCGGGGGTGGATATAAGCACACAAAATTCAGACACCTTTAGCGGCAAGGCTTATTTGGAAATGGCATTTAACAGCCATGGTGGACTAAACAAGATCGGTTTTACCGGAGAAGGTGCTTTTATGGGTGACAATACTAGTGGAAACTTAAACAATTCGGATTTTGGTGCACTAAACAAGACGTTTGAAAGTGTAAACACTTTTGTGGAAAACAACAAAGCAATAGCGGACAAACTATCCAAATATGGTAATTTCTTGGAGCTCGCCAAAGAGTCCATTCCCAAACACGAGGTTGCCGCTTCCGGAAAAGTGGGGGCCTATGTGGGGATAGAAAAAGATTTTGTAAATCAGACATTTGATGGCGAATTTGAGTTATATCTGGACCTAGAAGGTGTCAAAGGGGGCGGAGAAAACAATTTAGCGGGATATGCTAAAATGCACACGGGCCCAGAAGACTGGTACATCTACCTTGGAACTCCACAAAAAAGGATAGAGCTACTGTTTCAGGTAGGCACACAACTTAGAGTTGGAGGTTATTTTATGACCGGCACCCAACTACCCTCCCAATTGGACCCGCACCCAATGGTGGTCAAAATATTGGGGGATGATATGCTGAATAGTAACCGACAAGAAAACCAATTGCAATCTGGTAAAGGTTATGCTTTTGGGTTAAATTTTGGATACGGATATAATTTCGATTATTTAATTTTTTACGCCTTTGTAGAAATGGGGGCAGGTTTTGACGTCATGCACGCCTACTATCCCAATGCCAAATGTATAGGTCGCCCAGGGCCATTAGGCAATAACGGTTGGTACTCCATGGGACAGGTCTATGCCTATTTATATGGAGAGTTTGGAGTGAAGGTAGACCTCGCCTTCATTAAGGGTAAATTTCCTATAGCAGAGGCAGGTGTTGCGGCTATGTTACGTGGTCAATTCCCCAATCCGGCATATTTCCAAGGCTATGTGGGCATGTATTACAGAATACTAGGGGGACTTGTTTCGGGCCGAATGCGTTTAAAGGTAGCGCTAGGGGAAGAATGTGAATTGGAAAATATAAACAATGCCGTTGGTGTACCCATGATATCGGATGTAACACCCAGGGACAAAAGCAATGATATTTCCGTTTTTACAGCCCCCCAAGCCATATTCAACTATGCTGCCAATTCCGATTTTAGTGTAGAACTGGATGAAGGGGTCCGGACGTTTAAGCTTCAACTCAAAAACTTTTCCGTAACCTACGAAGGCAAACAGCTAAAGGGAGATCTGGAATGGAACAACACCAATGATGCCGTAACCTTTAGGCCAGAGGAAACCCTTCCTTCCCAAAAGGAAATTCAGGTGGTGGTGGAGGTAAGCTTTGACGAAAAAATAGGGGATAATTATCAAACAATGGTAGAAAATGGCAAGCCAGTAGTTGAAAAACGGGAAATTACATTTATAACAGATCGAGCTCCAGACTATATCCCTTTGGAAAACATTGCCTATATGTACCCCGTCATTGATCAACATAATTTTTATCCTGAGGAATACAACAGAGGCTATTTAAAAATGATTACTCCACAAAATTACCTTTTTGAAAGTGATTATGAAATGCGAGCGGAATTTGTTTCTACATCAAATGGACAGGGTGTACGTACCAACTTGTCATTTGATAGGTCAAAGGCTACCATCTATTATGATTTACCAGATCT
>JBFHGV010000714.1:0-2162 GCA_041582955.1 Arenibacter sp. | reverse complement strand
ATCCAACGAATCCTATGAGGAAGAGTTGACCATTGTAAAAAGGTTATCCAAGATCCAGATAGATGGGGTCTTGGTGGCACCCTCATCCGAGACCAAGAATTTTGATCATTTCCGTAGGCTTCAAAAAAGCGGTATTCCCGTAGTGGTTTTTGATAGGGACTGTCCAGGGCTTGAGGCGGATAAAGTGTTGGTGGATGATTATTTTGGGGCATTCCAGGCTGTGGAGTACCTCATTGGCACAGGCTGTAAAAACATAGCGCACCTAGGGGGTCCTTTAAACCTCAGTACTACAGAACAAAGGCTTCAGGGATATTTGGATGCTCTTGAAAAAAATAAGGTTCCCATAAATAGTGATTTTATTGTACATGTTCCGGGGTTTTCCCATAAAGACGCTGTAAAGGCCACAAAAAAATTATTGGAATTGAAAGATCGGCCGGACGCCATATTCGCCTACAATGATAAAATTGCCATTTCGGCCATGCACATCGCCAAAAAAATGGGATTGCAAATACCTGATGAGGTCTCTGTCATAGGGTTCGATGATGAGCCTCATTCGTCTTTTATAACGCCTTCTTTGTCTAGCGTTTGGCAGCCGGTTTATAGTATGGGAATGCTCTCTGCCAGAATTTTATTAAGTCATTTGAACAACAAGAATATCACATTGGAATTTAGAAAAGAGGTTTTTAAACCAGAGTTGGTAATAAGAGCATCTTCAAAAGAGAATAAATAGGTGTCGGAGGACTAAGGAAGTCTTTTGGTAATGCAAACCTTTGCATGCACTTTTAATGCGAAATTCTTCAAAACATCAATTATTTATTGTTATTTGTGTAAAAGATTAAGGCTATTTATAGTTATATTAAAATTTTACATGCAAATTTCACCCAAAATATTATTTAAACATTGTTATGGCAAGTTTGCCGTTCCAGCTGTCAATGTTTTCACCATGGAACAGGTCCACGGACTTTTTAGCTCCGCGGAAAAAGCCAATGCACCATTTATGGTACAAATTACCCCTGCAGCACGGAATTATGCCCACCCTAAAATGCTTATGGCCATGATCACTGCGGCCTCCAAAACATATCCCAAAGCGGTCTATTCCGTTCATATGGACCATGGAAACGAGGAACATGCCTTTGATGCTATTTTGTCCAATGATTATGACTCCATTATGATAGATGCCTCCCATGACAATTTTGCCGATAACGTAAAGAGGACCAAGGCAGTGGTGGAGGAGGCCCATAAGAAGAACATTGTTGTAGAGGCAGAGCTGGGAGTGCTGAGTGGTGTGGAAGATAATCTGTCCGTAGACGAAAAACACGCAAAATACACCCAACCTTCAGAAGTACAGGAATTTGTAGAACTAACAGGGTGTGATAGTTTGGCAGTGGCAGTAGGTACCAGTCACGGAGCCTATAAATTTTCTGGAGGAGAAGGTATTCAGTTCAAAATATTGGAGGAGATTCAGCGGAGATTGCCCCAATACCCTATTGTTCTGCATGGGGGGTCTGCCGTAAATGAGCAGGAAATTAAAAGGATCAATAAGGCAGGTGGCGCATTAAGCGAAGGGGCCTCCGGGGTTTCTCCGGACGAAATCGTAAAATCCATTGCCTATGGGGTGTGTAAGATCAATATAGCAACAGATACAAGACTATTGTGGACTAGGGTGCATAGGGAATTCTTCAGGGATACTCCAGAGCTTTTCGACCCCGTTATTCCAGGGAAAACCTATATGGCGGAGTACGAAAAATTTATGCTGGAAAAGTTTGATCTCTTGGGTGCCACGGGGAAAGTAAGCGACTTAAAATTCTAAAATCAAAAATTATGGGACATAATTCACATTTGCAGATAAAACCAAAATCCAAAACAGGGGTGTATCATCAAATTACACCTGTATCGGCCAACTGGGAATACCTCAATTTTGAGGCAAGATTAATGACCAAGGGGGAAACTTGGCAGCACGATACCAAGGATAACGAAATGGTCATAGTGTTGTTGAGTGGCAATTTTAAGGTGGAAAGTGATAAGGGAAATTGGGAGACAAAAAATGGCAGAAAAGATGTTTTTAACGGGGTTGCCCATACCCTTTATCTGTCTCGAAATAGCAAATTTACATTGACGGCTCTTAGCGATACTTTGGATATAGGCTATGGTTGGTGCAAGGT
>JBFHGV010000713.1:0-2165 GCA_041582955.1 Arenibacter sp. | reverse complement strand
GATGAAATCCAGGATATTTCTATTTTAAAGGATGCGGCTTCCACCTCACTTTATGGGTCAAGGGCAGCCAATGGCGTTGTATTAATAACGACAAAAAGTGGGTTACCCGGAGAGACTAGTGTCAGTCTCAATGTAACTACCGGTATGCAGAATGTTCCTGATAGAGGAAGGATAGAAATGATGAATGCAGTTGAATTCGCCCAATTTAAAAAGGAGTACTATGAGGATCAAGGGGACCCAGTGCCCGATATCTTCCAGAATCCCTCACAATATGAAGGCCAGAATAACGATTGGTACGATGCAATGCTTAGAACTGCCCCCATGACCAATTACAATCTAACCGTAACTTCCAACAAGGAGAAATTACGAACATCTCTGGTGTTGGGCTTTTTGGATCAGGAAGGTGTGGTCTTAAGTTCAGATTATAAGCGTTATTCCCTTCGCGCCAATTTGGATTATAGTTTATCGGACAAAATTCGTTTGGGAGTCAATATTGCGCCTAATTACATCTTGGATAATATCCCAAGAACTGATGGTACCAGAGGAACAGGATTATTGTTCAATGCCTTGCACACTTGGCCCATCATGCCCATCTACAATGAGGACGGGACCAGAACAGAATTCAACAGGTTTCCGGCAAATACGGGCAACATCTTCTCTTATGCCAACTGGCTTAACTCTGCAGAAAGGATTCAAGATGGTACCACGGAGGTCAATCTTTTAACCAATGCATTTGTCGAATATCAACCGTTGGAAGGGCTGTCTATAAAATCCAGTTTAAATGCCGAACTGTATAATAGCCAATATGAGTATTTTTCACCCACTAATGCCACCTATGCCATCAACCGTCCTATACCGACCACTAACGAAGCGGTTAGGGACGAAAGAACTACTTTTTCTTGGTTGAACGAAAATACTGTAAATTATACTAAAAGCATTGGAGAACACAACTTCTCACTTCTAGGAGGTTTTAGTTTTCAAAAATATCGATTGGACCGCAATAGGGTTGCGGCCAATAATTTTGCGGATGATAGATTGCCTAATGTTCAAGGGGCCGCTAACATTAATAGAGGTGGTACGTTTGACCAGGTACAGGAATGGAGTTTGGTTTCCTTATTCTCAAGGCTTACCTACAATTATATGGGGAAATATCTGTTGACAGGTTCCATTCGAAGTGATGGGTCTTCAAGATTTGGTTCAGAAAATAGGTGGGGTACCTTTCCATCGGTTTCTGCGGGTTGGATCGCCTCGGACGAAGCTTTTTTAGAAGACGTGGAATCCATTTCGCTTCTTAAACTTCGTGCAAGCTATGGTGTTACCGGAAATAACAATATAGGTAACTATACGCAATACGCTTTGATCGACAATACCGTGAATGCCGTATTTGGCAACGATTTTGCTCCAGGTTCAGCGGTTAATTCGCTCTCCAATTCCAATTTGGGATGGGAAACCACAAAACAGTTCGATATTGGATTGGATTTAAGCCTCTTTAATGATAGAGTATCTTTAGTGTATGACTATTACACAAAGAACACTACCAATCTGCTTTACAATGTACAAGTCCCTAGGGAATCAGGCTTTACCAACTTTAGCGATAACATTGGTGAAATAAAGTTCTGGGGGCATGAATTTGGTATAAACACCGTTAATACTACAGGTAAATTGAAATGGACCACCAACGCCAACATTTCCTTTAACCGAAATGAGGTGGTAGCACTTGCAGAAGGTATAGATAGGGTTTATGGTCCAGGTGGATGGCACATTACCAAGGTAGGAGAACCCTTTGGTCAATTCTATGGACATCTGTCCGATGGGGTCTATCTAAATCAGCAGGACTTGGACAGCTCACCTCAGGTTCCGGGACGTTCTACTGTGGGGAGTATAAAACTAATTGATGTAAATGGTGATGGGATCATTACCAATGGTGGAGATTTTGACGACCGTGCCATAACAGGTAGTCCTTTTCCTGATTTTACCTATGGTATTACCAATAATTTGAGTTATGGTAATTTTGATTTTTCTGTGGTGGGTACTGGTTCTTATGGTAATGAATTACTTGTGAGGCACTTGTACAGCACCACCAACCTGGATGGGGTATTCAATCTTTTAAAAGATGTAAAATACAGGTTCCGATCTGTTGAAAATCCAGGTAGAGGCTTTTACGG
>JBFHGV010000712.1:0-2178 GCA_041582955.1 Arenibacter sp. | reverse complement strand
CATGGAGCATCGGCATAGCTAAATACATGGGCATTTGAACAACCTGGCTGGTTGGCATAACTAACATAACCTTTGCCATAGCTGTATACAAAATCACTTTTTTCTCCTTGTTCAAAGGCTTCGTTCAGTTTATTCTGCAACTCTGTATTACCACCCATCAATGAAGCCAATCCCGCAATGTCATGTGATACTCCCCAAGTTGCTTGCCAGGCGTTGGCCTCTACATAGCCCCAGTTCTCCAAGGGGTCGGTAGTAGTAAATTCTCCTTTGTGATTTTTGGGAAATAATAGTTTTTGATTAGGTTCATAACAGTTTTTCCAAGACTTTGAGCGTGCAAAGAAGTAATCGTAATCATCGGTCCTGCCAAGTTTCTTGGCCATTTGGGCGGCCCCCCAATCCTGAAAAGCGGCTTCAATATTGATTCCTGCGTTGTTTGGCCACCAACCATTATCAATGTAAAACTCAAGGTCATGGGCAAAAAATTCCCCTCCTCCCATCATGCCACCGGGTAGATGATTCTTTTTTATCTGTTCAAAAGCGTTTTCGGGATCGGTCTTTGTTAAGATATCCTTCATAAAAGTACTTACGATTAAATTTGTGGCTGGAGACCCTGTCATAATATAGGAGTATCCACCGCCAGACGGACCTCGCGGAAGTAAACCGCCGTTGTTGGAATAGGCGACCATAGAAGAGGCCATATCATCTTGTATCTCGGGCCAAGCCAATCCCCACAAGACATTTAAATTCCATTGTGTTAACCACCAGGCATCTGAATTGTACATGTTGTGTTTCACTTTTCCCTCGGCATCCTTCCCTGGATTTCTTACTTTAAAATTCGCTTCAGTGGTGAATCCATCGGTCAAGTTTCCTGTGGATTTAGTTACACCAGTAGTCCTGTCGGGATAGTCCCCATTTACATCGTTTATACGGTGGCGGCCCAATAGTACATGCCATAAGTCGGTATAAAACTTGATGCGTTGGGCAACACTTCCCCCCTCAACTTTTATTTTGCCCAACCATTCGTTCCATATGTCTTGACTGTCATTTCTTACCCTTTCAAAATCCCAGCCACTGCACTCAGTATTAAGGTTATTACGGGCATTTTCTATGCTAGTGTACGAAATGGCAATCTTCATTTTTACTTCATCCCCGGCTTTGACATTGTATAACATGGTGGTTCCGGCACTATCGCCGCCTTCCAGCAAGGAAATGTTTTTCATCACTTTTTCACCATCCCAACCATCTAGAGACGTCCATTTTTTATCTACTTGAACCACAAAATAGATCTTAACGTCCTTGGGTCCTACATTGTAAGCCCTATCTACCGAACTAACCGAACCTTCAAACTCTGAATGACCAGTTCTTTTAATTTTGGGGTTGGTCATTCTACTGTTACCTAAAAGTCCACCTAGGGATAGTAATAGTTGTGCTTCTGTATCTTTTGTCCAACGAAATTTGTAAAAACTAACTCGGTCGGTAGCGGTTTGCTCCACCCAGACATGGCTTTTGGGTAGATGAACACGATGATAACCCGGTTGCACAATTTCATCATCATGCTTAAAGGGAGACTTCCATTCATCCTCGCCTTTACGGGGATCGATACTGGCCAAAGTGGGCATTAAGTTTAGTCCAGATAATGTCCAGGCATGTATCTGTGGAAAACCTAGAATTTCTTTTGATTTATGAGCGTAACCTCCTCCGCTGTTATTCCAGTTTATGGTCATTGGTGCAGCACTTACAACCCCATAGGGACGTTGACCGGTAATAAATAGAAAAAAGCGGCCTCTATTGGTTTCTATATATGGGTCTACCCATTCTACGGGCTCCTTATATTGATTGGCGGAAGGATACACTTCAATTTCTGAAAGCCCTATATTTTTCCCTAAGCCTTTATTTGCATTAAAGCGGACATAACTTGTGTTTTTTTCTTCAAATTCAATGGCTTTTGCCGATCCGTCGGTTGGTAATTCCACATCTATAGTGCTACCATCACTAAACTCTAACTTTCCATATAGAATTCTGTTGGTTTCGGAGGGGGAATTAAAAATAACTATTTTATCCACTAATTGTGGTTTGTCCCAGCTTAACATTATCCAGGCGTCATTTCCTTTAGCCATCCAGTTGCCTTTACCTTTAACTGAGATAATACCGTCATTAATATTGTCATGAGCATATTTT
>JBFHGV010000711.1:0-2178 GCA_041582955.1 Arenibacter sp. | reverse complement strand
CCTGCTGCCGTTTTTTGTTTTTGTTGTTTATAATATTGTGGTCGGTTACCTTAATAATATCTATGGCTTTTTTTCCCAGCAGTTCCTTTTTTGTATAGGCGCTCATATTGCAGAAACTTTGGTTGACCATTTGTATAACATCATCGTTGTCCACTTCAATAAGTCCCAGATTCATATTGGCAATGATACTGCTATATTTTTCCCGTTGTGCCTCCAAGGTCCGCTTGTAATTTCGTCTTAGGGTTACATCTTGGTATGTCCATAAATGCCCCTTGTACTTTCCATTGTTAAAAATGGGGATGTAGTCGCGCTCCAGAATTCTACCGTCCAGCATTTCCAGTTCATCCGAGACCACCATTTTTTGCTCTTTAAGAATTTCATCAATTCGCTGTACAAAAGCTTGTGGGTTTTTAAAATGGACTTTGTTCTGCTCTGCCGCGGCTTCGCAATCTGCTCCTACCAATTGCTCTGGGGTTGCGGGTATTTGGAAAAGGTCGCAAAAAAGTTGGTTGGTAAGGGCTATTTTGCGGTCTTCGTTTTCCAATAATACCCCGGTTTGCAAGTTTAGAATAAGTGTTGAGAGTCGGTTTTCACTTGCCTTTAATTGTTCTTCCGCCTCCAGTTCCTTGGAAATATCCTCAATAAGAGCCACCTGAAATTCCACCTCGCCCTTAAAATTCCTAACAGCGCTTACATTGGTCTTGGCATGCAATAGGGAGCCATCTTTTCTGGTATATTGTTTGGTAACCGTGAAACTGTCCAATTCACCAGAATTCATTTTTTTCAGAAAATGGTCTGCCTCTTGGTAGTTATGTGTTGCGCTGATATCACTGACCGTTAATTTTTTAAGTTCCTTTTGCGAATATCCCATTAAACGGGAAAAACTGGGATTCGCTTTTACAATGTTCCCTTCCACACTTAGGACAATGCCCAAAGGTGAATTTTCCACTATGATATCCTGTTGTTTTTTCTGCTCGGCCAATAATTGTTTTATTTCGGTTTCTTGGCTCACATCCCTAATGATACCTTGTGCAGCAATAGGTTTTCCATTTGGATCATAAATTAAATTGGCGTTGATCTGTACATGCTTTTCGGTATTATCCTTTAAAATGATTTTTGCCCTATAATTCTTTAGGGTTCCTACCTCTAATAAAAATTTAAAGGACTTTATGGTGTAATCCAAATCATCTTGATGGACCAATTTGGACAGATTGATCTCATTTTTGGTATGGTCATAACCCAAAAAATCCTTAGCAGAATTATTCATGTTAATTACATTCGCCTTTAGATCCATCACCACATAAGGGTCTACAATATTGATAAAGGCGCCATCCAGTTCGGAGATTTTTTCATCCAGAAGATGTTGTAATTTGCTATTCTCTTGTTTTAAGTGATGTACCGTATTGTACAGTTCATTCGACTTGGCCTCCAAAATTTTTTCTGCCTGAATACGCGCCTTCTTTTGGCGTTCCAGCGCTTTTTTTAGAAGTGTAACCTCTTTACTTTCCATTTTGAACAATATCGAATTTCACCTCAGTACCATCCTCTTTTAGTAGTTCATAACTAACCTTTGCCGAACTATGAAAATGCTCAAAACACTTTTCTATAAGTCCGTGGGCCAAAGAATACAAACCCCGTGATGAGGCGTAGATCATGGATATGGAATGCTCTGTTTTTTCTAGAATTTTGAAGGTGGGAAGTTCTGCATCAGGATATAGTTTCTTTACGTGAACATGTATGTGGTCCTCTATGCTATATAATAGTCCCAAGGGGTTGGAATAACTCTTTATGACTTCGGGATGTGCTTTTCCCAAGCTACTGAAGAGGTAGTAGCCAAAGGTATGGAGTAGGGTCTTGGCATCTATTTTTACCGTATTGCTTAAATTAGTGATCAAATTGACCATTTCGTTAAACTCATAGGTGCCAACGGATGTATATATGCCTTCGGATTCCAAACTGGAACTTTCTATGATTTCATCTACAACCTCCAAGCCGAACTGGGATTCCACCATTTCCAAAAATTCCGTAAATACAATTCCTTTCATCTTTGCGGGTTTATGTTAAAAGTAGGAAAACGCTTAGCGGTGTAAAAAAAAATGTTGTGAATGTCCGGAAAGTTGTTATTTTTTAACCAGTTCGTTTGCTTCCCAATACGCCAATACCTTGCTTAACTTTTCT
>JBFHGV010000710.1:0-2183 GCA_041582955.1 Arenibacter sp. | reverse complement strand
GAAATTTCCCTGGGCAAAATAAACACTGTGGTTGCCGAAAAAGACTTGGCTATCATAGCCCTTGTTGGAGACAATATGAAAAGTCACCAAGGATTAAGCGGAAAAATGTTCAGTACCTTGGGCAAGAACAATGTTAACATACGCGCCATTGCCCAGGGCGCATCGGAACGGAATATCTCTGCCGTAATCCTTAAAGAGGATGTAAAAAAGGCCTTAAATACCTTGCACGAAGAATTTTTTGAGGAGAACGTTAAGCAGCTGAACTTATTTGTAATGGGTGTTGGTAACGTTGGCGCCAAATTCTTGAACCAAATACTTACACAAAAGAAATATTTAAAGGAGAAACTTAAACTTTCCATTAGGGTCATTGGTATCTCCAACTCAAGGACCATGGTTTTTGACGAAGACGGAATTGCCCTTAAAAACTGGCCAGAGCTATTGGCCAAGGGACAAGAGGCCAACAAAGAGCTGTTTTTTGAAACCGTAAAAAAACTAAACTTCAGGAATAGCATTTTTGTAGACAATACCGCTAGTCAAGAGGTATCAGAGACCTATAACGCCTACCTAAGAAACAGCATATCGGTAGTAACCTGCAACAAGATAGCCTGCTCTTCCAAATACAGCAATTATCAGGAATTAAAGGATTTGGCACGCCAATACAATGCCCCATTCCTTTTTGAAACCAATGTAGGTGCGGGATTGCCAATTATAGACACCTTAAAACACCTAGTAGCCTCCGGGGATAAAATACTTAAGATCCAAGCTGTTTTATCGGGCAGTCTAAATTTTGTATTCAATAACTTTAACGATACCACCACCTTTCACGATATTGTAAAACAGGCTCAGGAAGAAGGCTATACAGAACCAGACCCCACCATAGATTTAAGTGGTGTGGACGTTATGCGAAAAATTCTGATCCTGGCCAGGGAAAGTGGCAATGTCCTGGATATTGAGGACATCCAAAATGAATCCTTTCTGCCCAAAGAGAGTTTGGAAACCAACAACAATGCCGATTTCTTTAAGACCCTGACAAAGCATGAAGACTCATTTCAGGAAATGTACCGCAAGGCTGTTGAAGAAGACAGCAAGTTAAAATACGTGGCCCAATTTGAAAATGGCAAGGCCAGTGTAGGCCTACAGCGTATACCAAGAGGACATGATTTTTATAATTTGGAAGGAAGTGACAATATTGTCTTGTTTTATACGGAACGCTACCCAGATCAACCTATGATCATTAAAGGAGCTGGGGCCGGGGCCGATGTTACCGCTTCGGGAATATTTGCGGATATTGTACGTATCGGAAACTTTTAAGGTCGTTTATAAGAATTGAAATCATAACAACTAAAAATGACAACTAAGGAAATTAGAATTTTCTGTCCGGCCACCATAGCCAATGTATCCTGCGGTTTTGACGTATTGGGATTGGCACTGGATGCCGTTGGTGACGAGATGGTAGTTAGAAAAACCGATGAAAGAGGGATCAAAATCACCAAGCTCACAGGTCAAGATTTACCTACCGAAACCTTACAAAACGTAGCTGGAGTTGCCGGCTTGGCGTTATTGGCAGAAAGTGATCATGTAGGTGGTTTTGAGATAGAGATTTACAAGAAAATCAAAGCTGGTAGTGGTATTGGAAGTAGTGCCGCCAGTTCTACTGGAGCGGTTTGGGCCATGAACCAACTACTGGATTGCCCGTTCAGCAACTTGGACCTCGTCAAATTTGCGATGGAAGGAGAGCGATTGGCCAGTGGGGTGGCACACGCAGACAATGTAGCCCCAGCACTTTTTGGGGGCTTTACACTGGTTCGCAGTTACCAGCCATTGGACATTATTAAGATACCTACTCCTGCAGAATTGTACGCCACTGTTATTCACCCACAAATAGAGGTAAGGACCTCGGATTCCAGACGTATTCTTAAAACCTCTATTTCCTTGGAAGATGGTATTAAACAATGGGGAAATGTAGGTGGACTAATAGCCGGACTCTACACCAATGATTACGACCTTATTGGGAGGTCCTTGGTAGACCACATTGTAGAACCTATAAGATCTATCCTGATCCCAGGGTTTGACAAGGTAAAGGAAAACGCCATGGATGCAGGTGCTTTGGGCTGTGGCATATCAGGATCTGGCCCATCTATATTTGCATTGAGCAAAGGTAAGGAAACCGCTTCCAAGGTAGG
>JBFHGV010000709.1:0-2192 GCA_041582955.1 Arenibacter sp. | reverse complement strand
GCTGGTGCTGGACCAATTTTCCGTTTTTATTTTCCAGATAAATACTGGCAAACGATTTTACCTGATAGTGCAGTGAAGATTCCAGTGCATTCTCACTATAAACATCCTCTAAAGTGGCCTGGGCAAAACTCTCATAGTCCTGGAATTTTTGTTTAATTCCTGGTATTTGTTGAGAGGAACATTCTCTGCCCCTTAGTGGATATTGCTTCCCGTCATTATAATAACTAAGCACAATATCAGCGGCATTATCCTTGTCAAAGTCATTGGCATAAATATCGAATGTTTCCTCCTTTGTTGCTTTGTACTTGTAGTTTAGACCATTATTTCCAACTACGTAATCCATGTCGCCATCACCGTCAAAATCTCCTTGTTCTATGCTCCACCACCATCCGGTAGAGTCCTTGGTAAGGCCCATTTCCTCTGAAACCTCTTTGAACCCGGTCGTAGTATTTTTAAAAACCCTTATGGGCATCCATTCACCAACAACAATAATATCCAACCTATTATCATTGTCTATATCGGTAATTACGGCGCTGGTAGCCATTCCTAGGTTTTCAAACTCTGGCGCATGCATTTCTTCAAAAATGTCAAATTTAACGTTCTTCGAGGTGCTTACATTTTGTAATATATAACTACTGGCAGGTGCAGGATAATTACCAGGAATCTGTCTGCCCAAGACCAATAAATCTTCTTTGCCATCATTATTAAAATCTGCATGGTACACCTTTGAACCACTATTCTTTATTGGTGGCAAGGTGCTTTCATGGGCTTTTGAGAATTTCCCCACTCCGTCATTTAAGTATAACCTGTCTTGTAGGGCTTCGGAATTAGGGGAGAATTCATACCCCCCACTTACCACATAAAGATCATTGTCCCCATCCCCGTCGGCGTCGAATAGTATAGCCCCTGAATCCTCGCTCAATTTGTCTTCCTCTAAAAAATTGGAGGCCACCTTTTTAAAGGTATTTGATTCTTGGATAAAAACACTTCCGGTATATCCGGCTGACCCCCCTACAAAATAATCATCCATCCCATCGTTGTTCATATCACCAACGGCTATGGCCGGCCCAAAGGCAGACATTTTGTGAGGCAAGAGTACCTGCATTGCAAAATCGTCATAGCTGTTTTCTTGATGTAGGTGTTTAGGGAAGACTGCGCTACTATCCGTGGAAAATAGGGGGTTATTTGTCAAGGCAGGAATATCACCGCTGCGGGCGTTCGAATGGTCAAAGATAAGGGTCTGGTTAGGGTCAATATTCTTAAGCTCTTCTATCTTTCCATCTGTCCAAACCACTTTTAAATTGTCAATTTTTTTGGATTTTCCCAAACCGAAATGTAATTCTGGGGCCACTGAGGATTGAAACCCCCTGGTTAAGGTGAGCTCTTGCATCTGTGTTTGCGCGGAAGTTGTTAGGTACACCCTGTTGCCAAGACCGTATTTATTGCCGGGTAGTCCGTTAAATTTAATTTTTAGATGCCCATTTATTTCCGAGCTTTTATTCTCAAAAACCGAAGCATAGTCATCAATATTGTTGGTAATGATTTCAAGATCCCCGTCATTGTCAAGATCTGCGTATACCACCCCATTGGAAAAACCTTTGTATTCAATCCCCCAGCTTTTGTTTGCTTTCTGAAACTCCAGGTTACCTTTGTTTCTGAATATAAAGTTGTCTATTTTTTCGGAAGGGATGGCCTGACTTAATTGCAAAAGGCTGTCTGAACTTAATTTTATGCCCTTTAACTTATTAAAATAGTCATTGTTGTTGATTTCCCTTCTTGTGCCGTTGGATACAAAGAGATCCTTTAGACCATCGTTATCAAAATCGGCGAATAAAGGTCCCCAACTCCAATCGGTGGAGGAGGTTCCCGTAAGTCTCGAAATATTGGAAAATTGTGGTACCCCTTCTTCATATACTCCAGAATTCAACTGCATGCAGTTGTGCATATATTGGTATCCAAATCCGGAATTGACAACGTCCCAAAACAATGCTATGTTCATACTGGCCATATTAGTTTTTTTACGCCTATTGTCCTTGGCATCCATATCTACCTGAAAGATATCCAAGTTTCCATCGTTGTTAAAATCGGCAATATCAACTCCCATACCGTAAAAGGATGTATGTTTGGTGGCTTTTTTCACCACTTCCTTAAAAGTTCCGTCCTGATTGTTGATAAACATATAGTCTGGAGAT
>JBFHGV010000708.1:0-2210 GCA_041582955.1 Arenibacter sp. | reverse complement strand
GAAGCGCCTATGGTACATTGACCGATTGCGCCTATATTAAAGACCATAAAAACAAGATTGAATTTCTGCTTACCGCAACGCTTTTAGTAAATGCCAACGGCATTTTTAATGACAACCAGTACGAATACCAAAATATTGGCCTTCCTTTTTTGGCCCAATTGGGACGGGAAATATACCACTTGGAACGTACAAACAATCGTTGATTATGACTACACGTGGATTTGATTCATTTACAAAAAAAATATACATCAAAAGTGATATAACAAAACTCTATTGGTGTTGGGCCACTGCTCAAGGCATAAGCAAATGGTTCCTAAGAAAAGCCACCTATCTCACTCCTCTAGGCGACACAAAACCGCCTATAGAACAGATTACCAAAGGCGATTCCTATATTTGGAAATGGCATAATTGGGATGGACAGGAAGAAGGGAAAATCCTAGCAGCCAATGGAAAGGATTTTTTGGAATTTACTTTTGCCAACAACTGTGGCGTAAGCATATCCATGGAACCACAAGGAGAATCCGTACTGCTCACCCTACAACAATACAACATCCCCATTGATGATAACAGTAAATTAAACATCTATTTTGGTTGTAGCAATGGGTGGACATTTTGGTTAACAAACCTAAAGGCTTATTTAGAACATGGTATCACCCTCAATGAAACAGATATAGATCTTCGTAAGCTTCCCTTGGCCGAATTTGAATTTGTAAACATCTAGCACCGCAAAAGGTTATGGATCGCAGCCTACCTAGGTAAGGCATACCTTCATTTACACCCCGGCCAACTTAATAACATTTAAAGTTTTTTGAAGTCCGGTCTTGGCGACCTCCAATAAATCCCGTTTGTGATATTCAGGATTGTAGAGCTCCAACGATATACAACCCTTATACCCCGTACTCTTTAGATCCTTTAATATTTGGGGCAGCGGCAATATACCATCTCCCGGAAATACCCTATGCTTGTCCTTCATATCCCCAATGGCCATACCGCCAGGCGCATCATTAAACTGAAAAATAGCAAAGACATCACCGCTCAAACGACCAATCCCCTCAAACCCTCCTTCCGATATATACATATGATACACATCGGGGATAATTTTGGCTTTGGGATGATTGGCATCCAAGGCCACCGCTACTGCTTGCCCCATAGTCTTTAAAGGAAACATCTTTACAAACACCAAGGCCGGGATTACATTATACTCATTTATGCCTATTTCCAACAACCGTCGGTAACACGAGGCTACAAAAGGAAGATCATACTGGTCCCCAACCTCATTGGGTATCGCCTGAACATAGGTACAGCCTATTTCCGAGGCCATCCTCATCCTATTCTTGGTTGCTGGCAAAGATTTTTGAAATTCTTCTTCGTTCTTGGGAATACACCCCCACAGACCAATCATACTGGGAACAAACAATCCGGCCTCCTTAATTTTTTGCCCTAACTCCTTAAGGTTGCCCCCACTCTTTTCATATTCCGCCAGATCGCTGTCCCAAGGCTCTATGGCATCATAGCCGGCCGAAATGGCAATATCTACCTTTTTCTCCAGGCCTTTTACCGGCCTAATGGTAGCCGTATCCAAACAAATAGGCCATGGACTTTGTCCGTTTTGATATCTTTTTTCCTTCTTGGAACGCTCTGATACAAAAGTATTGGCAAATGAAACAGTGGTTATACCCGAAATGGCAGCACCGGCAATAAATTTTCTACGATTCATAATTTTAGTTGGTTAATCCCCTAAAATTATGAAAATTTATGAAGTATGTACCATAGAAAACAAACTTACCCCATGACATTGGGTAAGCTACAAAAAGCCCAACAGTTTAAACCTACCTAAATTTTATGATCAACAAAACTGCCAAATGCCTTGAATTATTCCCAATCCCACTACACTGGTTCGCCGTACAGGTCAAAATCTGCCGCTTCATAGATCTTAAGGTCTACAAATTCCCCAACCTTTAAATAATGCTTGGCCGCATCCACCAAAACCTCATTATCCACGTCAGGAGAGTCAAATTCCGATCGCCCCACAAAATATTTACCTTCTTTACGGTCTATTATACAGCGTAGCGTTTCACCTACCTTTTCTTGGTTTAACTCCCAGGAAATCTGGGATTGCAATTCCATAATTTCAGAGGCTCTTTGTTGCTTTACCTCTTCTGGAACATCATCCGTTAATTGATAGGCATGCGTATTTTCTTCATGGCTAT
>JBFHGV010000707.1:0-2211 GCA_041582955.1 Arenibacter sp. | reverse complement strand
GCCCTACTTGGAGCACAAATAGAATTGGTAACATAGGCCCTATTAAAAATAGCCCCTTCCTTTGCCAACCTATCTATATTGGGAGTATTGTTGAGTCCATGCCCATACGCGCTAATGGCTTGGTAAGCATGGTCATCGCTCATGATAAATATTATGTTGGGCTTTATATCCTTTGTCTCCTTTGTAGCCATACAACCACAGAGTACCAAAGCAATTGCCATTAATAGCATTGAGGTTAGCCTAAAGCTGATTTGCAGCTGCCATTTATTTATAAATTTCACTGATAAGATGTATTTCTATATAAATTCCGGTTGAATTCCATTTGGATTAGGAATAGATCTTAAAACCCTATAAAGCAAGTTTTTTTAATTGCATCCTTTAAAAAAACAATAGATATCCAATTTAAAAAGATTAAAAAAAAAGGGAGGAACTACCTCCCTTTTAAATCTAACTAAACTAACTAAGAGGAATACATCCCCCTTTTCTTAAAGGCTTATTGGTAATTTCTTCTAGGTTTACCAGCCTGGATTTTGCGTAAGGTTGGGGTTAAGCGTTAATTCATTGATAGGAACTGGGAAGAGGTAATGCTTAGGATCTTCAAAAGTCCCACCACCAGGTAAGGATGTAGCATACGGTAATATATACCCCTCACTATCCAAGACAACATCTACACCAACTTCCACCTCTGGATATAATTCTGGATCGAACAACAAGCCTCTAGTTGGCTTTACAAGTAACTCTCCGGCCTTCCAACGTATAATATCATCATATCTAAAGTTCTCCATAGCCAATTCCACACGTCTTTCCCTTCTAATTTCATCGAGTACCACGTCTATGGAAGGAAAATCCGAATTAACATCCTTAACCAAATTAGTAATCACCATTGGGGGCATACCCACTCTTTCCCTTAGCAGGTTTATAGAAATATCCAAATCGGCCTGGGTCAAAATCCCCAATTCATAGGCGGCTTCGGCATAATTCAATAATACTTCACCATATCTAAAGATCAAGGCATCAATATATCCATTTTCTATTAGGTCATATTGGGTAGGATTAACATCCCAATGCTTTTCAATAATGTACCCGGTTCTGCTTGGTTCTACCACACTGTTAGGTGGGCTTCCGGGATAGGCACCAGGAATGTTAGGGGCATCACCATTTAGCAAATTTGAGGATGGGCCAGATACGGTTGCACTCAACCTAGGATCCCTATTATCAAATTCTGTGGACCAACCACCAGAGCCATCATAGACCGTACTTTGTGAAATAGGCTTCCCTTCAGCATCCAAAAAGGAGTCCACCAATGATTTTGTTGCCGCATCAAAGTAAGCGTTTTGTTCCAAAGTAAATTGCACACGTGAGGTAACCAAGTCCGGCTCGTAGTCTTTGACCATAATGGCTTCAGGACTATTTGTTTTGTCAACTTGGGCGAAAAGCGTTCTAAAATCGTCTTGTAATGAATAGTCACCTCCATCCATCAATTCTTTTGAAGCATCATAGGATGCCTGAAGAAATGCAGTTGGATCTCCGGTACCATGATATTTCATATGGGTACCTTCATATAAAAATATTCTAGATTTTAATGCCAAGGCTATATTCCTGTTAATCCTACTGCTCGGAGAAGTATTATCAGGTAAATGTTCAATAGCATAATCAATGTTGGTAAGGATAGAATCCATTACCAACTTTCTTGAGTCCCTGTTTTCATACAGTTCGGGAGAATCAACGTTCAATTCCGACGCCAACCATTTAAAATCCCCGAATCTCTTTACTCTTTCAAAATACAAGTTCGCCTTAAAAAATTTGGCTTCTGCAATCAAGGGGTTCAACTGTTCGGCAGGTATATCAGAACCTTTGGAATTGTCCAACAATATGTTCAGATTACGGATAAGCCCAAAGCTGTATGCATTATCGGATTCAGGCAGAATATATTCCCCTGCCGCCACGATATCATAATTATCGGGAGCCTGATTATCGCTCTGTCTATCTCCATATATTATATCACTCGCAAAATAGCTTTGATTGTGTCCCGTAAACATGGTATAAAATGAATTCAGGTACAACCTGTAGTCATCAGTTGATGTCCAAAAAGTATCATTGGTCAATTGCGTTTTTGGAGCAGTGTCAAAAAAATCGTCATTACAACCAACCAAAGCAATTAAGGTTAGTACTAAAAAGTATATTTTATTATTTTTCATTATCCTATGTTTT
>JBFHGV010000706.1:0-2215 GCA_041582955.1 Arenibacter sp. | reverse complement strand
GAATTCCTGTTTTTTTTATCGGGCTTACCTTGCTCATATTAAGCTTGTTGGAGTTGAACAGCTATTTAAAAAACTATAAAAAACAATAGTATATGCACGTCTTGATTACCGGTGGGGCCGGGTTCATTGGTTCCCATGTGGTTAGGAGATTGGTCACCAACTATCCAAATTACAAGATAATTAATTTGGATGCCCTAACCTATGCCGGTAATCTTGAAAACTTAAAGGATATAGAATCTGCCCCCAATTACACTTTTATTAAAGGGGATATAACGGAGTCCAGTTTTATTCACGCTATTTTTAAGAAACATAGGTTTGATGCGGTCATTCATTTAGCTGCCGAGTCGCACGTAGATCGGTCAATATTAGATCCCATGGCCTTTGTAAAAACCAATGTTTTAGGAACGGTTAATCTTTTAAACGCAGCCAAATCAACCTGGGAAAAGGATTATACGGGAAAGCGCTTTTACCACATCAGCACGGACGAAGTCTATGGGACCTTAGGAAGTAATGGTTTGTTCACTGAAAACACTGCCTACGACCCTAATTCTCCCTATTCGGCCTCCAAGGCGAGTTCCGATCATTTTGTTAGGGCCTATGGCGAAACTTATGACCTACCTTTTGTGATCAGCAATTGTTCCAACAATTACGGTCCCAATCAATTTCCGGAAAAACTTATCCCCTTGTTTTTAAACAATATCATTAATAAAAAACCATTGCCCGTTTATGGGGATGGCCAATATACTAGAGATTGGTTATTTGTACTGGACCATGCCGTAGCCATTGATTTAGTATTCCACAACGGAAAAAATACAGAGACCTATAATATTGGAGGCTTTAATGAATGGAAAAACATAGACCTGGTGAAAATGCTCTGCAAGAAAATGGACAAACGGCTTGGCAAGATCAAGGGAGAAAGTGAAAAATTGATCAGTTTCGTAAAGGATAGACCTGGACACGATCTACGCTATGCTATAGATGCCACAAAAATAAAACGAGAATTAGGCTGGCAGCCCTCGGTTACTTTTGAGGAAGGTCTGGAAAAGACAATTGACTGGTATTTGGATAATGATGAGTGGTTAAAGAATGTAACTTCGGGAAAATATCAAGAATATTATGAAAATCAGTATAAATAATGTGATAAAACTATAGCGTAATGGAGGTAGGCTGTTAGGAGATAGGATACATTGAACAGGATAACAAGATAAAGGCATAACTTCATAACTCTAAAACAACAACACAAGCATGAAAGGCATCAGATTGGCAGGCGGCTCCGGAACTAGATTATACCCCATCACCTTGGCGATGAGCAAGCAACTAATGCCCATCTATGATAAGCCTATGATCTACTATCCGTTGGCCACCTTGATGTCGGCCGGTATACGGGAAATACTGATCATAACTACTCCCCAGGATCAGGATCAGTTTAAGACCCTTTTGGGCAACGGTTCACAATTGGGTTGTACCTTTAAATTCGCTTCCCAAGAAAACCCTAACGGATTGGCAGAGGCCTTTATCATTGGAGAAGAATTTATTGGTAGTGATAAAGTGGCCCTTATATTGGGTGATAATATTTTTTATGGATCAGGACTCGCAACCCTTTTACAGGCCAATAACGATCCCGATGGTGGTATCATATATGGCTACCACGTACAGGACCCTGAACGCTATGGAGTGGTAGAATTTAATGAGGAGGGCAAGGCCATTAGCATAGAGGAAAAACCGGCACAGCCCAAATCGAACTACGCGGTACCCGGTATCTATTTTTATGACAATGATGTGGTAGAAATTGCCAAAAATATTGCTCCAAGCCAAAGAGGGGAACTAGAAATAACGGACATCAATAAGGCCTATTTGGAAAAAGGCAGGTTGCAGGTGAGCATTTTAGACAGGGGAACGGCTTGGTTGGACACAGGTACCTTTACCTCCCTAATGCAGGCCTCACAATTTGTTGGGGTCATAGAGGACAGACAGGGACTTAAAATAGGGTCTATAGAAGAAGTAGCAAATACCATGGGGTATATTTCTAAAGAGCAGCTAAAAAATCTAGCTAAACCGCTAATAAAAAGTGGTTATGGGGAATATTTGCTTGGCCTTATTGCAGAATAATTGGATATTCAAGTTATAACCCACAGTGTTGTTATACTACATAAAGTAATTAACTAGATAAAAAAAAATATTGAAAATTACAGAGACCCAGCTAAAAGGCTGTTTT
>JBFHGV010000705.1:0-2219 GCA_041582955.1 Arenibacter sp. | reverse complement strand
GGATACACTAAGCCCCAAAGCGTATTTATGGTCCATTGGGCACCCCAGAAGGAATCGGAATTATAGTGGTTGAATCTAGGTTTTCCGGCAGCATCCAAGGGGATCTGCCCTATTCGGAAATTTTCCCCGGTATTATCGGGGTAGGCTCCATTTATATCACTTATGACCCTTCGGCCCTGCAAGGCATGCCATAGATCTGTATAAAATCTGCGTTGTTGTGTTTCCGTACCCCCTTTAATTTTAATTCTACCAAGGTAACCATTCCACTCTTCTTCGGATTCGTCCACCACTTTTTGAAAATCCCAATGGTTCAGTTCCGAATCCATATTTGATTGGGCATTTTCGACAGACGTGTAGGATATACTGGCTTTCATTAATACGGACCGATTTTTTACATCGGTGTAAACCAAGTAATTTCCAGTCTCAGGATCTTGTATCAAAGCACTGATTTCTGAATCCAATTCTATCTTGAAAAACAATTTGAAGGGTTTGGGCCTTCTATGGGTAGGACTCATTTCCAACTCACCGGTAAGAATTTTGTTTCCTATTTTTTCCATTTTTCCATTTACATTTTCACTAGGTCCCAAAAGGGTATTCAGATTAAATAGTATGGCAGGACTACCTTCGCTAGGAAAGGAGTATTTGTGGAACCCTACTCTTTTAGTACTGGTAAGTTCCGCCGATATTCCATAGCGCTCTAGATCTACCAGATGATAGCCTGGAGAAGCCTTTTCTGCTTGGTGATTAAATTTGGAATAAAAATCTTTAAATACCCCAGTCTCGTTTTCAGAGGTAATGCTTACTGGCATTACTGATAGCCCTGAAATCTGCCATCCGTGAACATGGCTAAAGCCTTTGATGGTATCTGTCTTGTGCCTGTAACCACTTCCCCATGCTCCGTCAATTTCTGTATCCGGACTTAAATTCACCATGCCAAAGGGTCTAGATGCCGAGGAGAAAAAGAACCATCGTGAGTTTTCCGAATCGAGTTGTGGATATACTAGGTCAACAAAATTATCAGGTTTAGGGTTTTCCGATTGTATTTCTTTACAAGAATTAAATGTAAAAATGGTGAGTAGCAAAAGAAAAAAAATAGATGCTTGATTAATCTTCATTAAGTTGATTTTATGTTGAATAACATTTTTGTATCAATAATAACTCAATAATTGGAGAAATCCACAATATTTCGTAGAACATTTGCCATTTTTTCAGCCCTTGAAGTAACCTCCTCATCTGTCCAACCCAATTTGATTAAACAGGAAATATTTCTGCCCACCCATTGATCAGATTTGGAAAAATAGGACATATTATAATTTGGCAATCCCTCTCTTAACTCCTTGGAAAAACCATTCAGGCTATTCAAATCCTTTAAATGCTCCCATTTCCTATAGTAATGCCAATTGTTGTTGAACCAATAAAAGCAGGCGTCCACACCATTTTCAGAAAAAGCCTTGATTGTCTTTTTGGCCATTTCTTCTGTTGGCAGAAAGAAACTGAGAAAGGAATAGTTCTCAACACCATTTTTTGGGACTCGCCTAAAGCTAACTTCTGGAATTTGTTCTAGTGCCTCTTTTAAGATGGTATAGTTTCTTTTCTGGGTAGCTATAAAATCGTCCAAACGTTCTATTTGAGCAAGGCCTACGGCGGCATGCAGTTCTGAAATCCTATAGTTATAGCCCAAGATCGGATGGCCTTCCGCTCCCCTATCCTTACCAATATGATCATGTCCATGATCTGAATATTGGTCGGCGAGTTTATAAAACTCCTGGTTATTGGTAATCACTGCACCCCCCTCTCCACAGGTAATGGTCTTCACATAGTCGAACGAAAAACATCCCAAATCCCCGTAACTGCCCAAAGGTTTACCGTCGTAACTGCCACCAATGGCCTGACAGGCATCTTCCAAGAGAATTAGGCCGTGTTTTTCACATATCCTTTTTAAAGGTGCCAGATCTGCCATGGATCCACACATATGGACAGGCATCACTACTTTGGTTTTATCGGTAATTGCGTTCTCAACGGCAAGGGGGTCTATTGTAAGTGTATCGTCTACATCCACTAGGATGGGAACAGCCCCAACGGAGAGGACTGCTTCAAAGCTTGCCACAAAAGTAAATGTCGGCAAAATAACTTCATCCCCCGCACCTACTTTGGCACAGGCCAAAGCCACTGTTAGGGCTGCAGTACCACTGCTCACCAATTGGGCATGGTTCACTTGC
>JBFHGV010000704.1:0-2226 GCA_041582955.1 Arenibacter sp. | reverse complement strand
GTACAGGGAATTTTCTGCCCGGGAACTTGGTGCTTTATATGATTTGAAAGGCGTTAAATATTCCATGAAGTTCATAAGTGCAACACAGGATCCGTTGGATTGGCAAGAACATATTAAAGTAGAGATTTTGGGAGCCTTGCTAAGTTCAATTTCCAAAAAGTTACGGTACGTTGATGAATCCGCAATATACGACACTTTTGCGACGGCCTCTTTCAATAGGGAGCTGTCATCCTATGAGATTACATTGTATTTGGATTGTATGGCCCAAGATTTGGACAAAATACGGAATTCCTGCAGGGAGCTGCTACAAGAAGTGGGCAGGACATCATTGCAACAGGGACTATTTAAGGAAGTTATAATTAATAAAATGGCCAAGTTACAGGGAGGGAGTGTATTCCAGCAATTGGAAAAACTGCATGGATACTATAAATTTAATGAGCCATGGTTATACACCACTGAGGTAGAAGATTATTTAAAATCTTTAAAAATCGAGGATATGGAGGTAACGGCCAAAAAATATTTAAGGGATGAAAATATGATGGAATTTGTTTTTAAAAACGGCCGGAAGGATCCATAGATTCAAATGCTATTCTCCTTTTTTTGATGGCTAAAAGACAAAAACACCAGACTCTTTGGCCTGGTGTTTTTTTTAGTGAATTAATGAACCGTTTAGGGGCGTGGGTCAGGAATTACCTTAATCTGATTGGTAGAATTCCGTATCGGATTGTTGGTACTTTCATCGGCGTATACTGTATAGACCTGTGATTGCCCTTCGAGCCTTACTTTACAATCGTTATTGTCCACTTCATCACAATCCACGTCCACCTCATACCAGGTAGTGCCTATCTGAATAAATCCGGTAGCGTAGTAATCATCGGCCGTTGCATTTGTGAACGCAAACGACAGTGCAATGGCAAAAATAAATGCCAACATCGGTAATATCAATTTTAAGTTTTTCATGATAATATAATTTTAATTAATACTAATTGCCTACTCTCTTTTACAGGTTTTCGGTCTTCCCCCTGCTCTTGTCGCGCAACAAAATATCTTCATCATTTTACTTTTTATTTGTGGTCCCATGACCATTTATCGGCCTTGAGAGGTCTTCTTCCAGGGTGTCCTCTTATTTTTGTGGGAGAACATTATGGCCAGTAGGGCCAATAGGAGCAATGCCACATTGAGCACCAAATGCTGTTCCCAGGACAACAGTGATATTATGCCTCCACAGGAACAGGGCCTATAGGGCGCAAAAAACACAATGACCATGGTGTAGCCGGTAAATAGGAGCATCAGGACTGCTGCCCCGTAAAGACCGATCAATCTGGTTTTTTTCCAAATCAATAACAGGGCAACGGACAGTTCCGACAACGGTATGGCCCAAGAGGCTAAGGAAGCCATGGCCTTGCTCCCGAGTATGGGCGAGTTCCTGATATTGTCATAGAAAAGATGCCCTTCCAGGAGTTTGGTGAGTCCGGCATAAGCGAATAGGACTATGAACAGCAAACAGGCCGTTTGTACTATTGCCTCCCTAAATGTTTGGTGCCATTTCATATCATTTGTATTGATATGGTAAAGTTCGGGAGTTGAAATTGCTTGTAAGGGATAAATACTTATCCCAGAGGGATTTATGTGTTTAGATCTCTCCCGAATCGGCTTTTTTTCTGAAAATTTTAGGGGAATATCCGTACTGCTCGCTGAACGTCCTGCTGAAATGTGGCACGCTTTTGAAACCGACCATCTTGGCAATGGACTTGAAGTTCAGCTCGGTATATTGGACCAAGGTCTTGGCCTTTCGCAACCTTTCCTGTACCAAAAATTTGAATACCGTGGTGCCATAAAGTTCCTTAAAACCATATTTTAGCTTAAACTCATTGGTGCCCAATTGGTGGGCCAGATCCTTAAGGTTGGGCAGGTCCATCTGCAGGTTGTTGAGGATCATATCCCGTCCCTCCCTTATCTTGCGGATGTCCTCATAACTCAACCTGACCTTAGGTCTTTTTACTTGCTTTTTGGAAATGGTGATGTTGGGGTCGGGATTAATGGCAGTTTGGTTCCTTTCCTTGACGAAGTTTCGGCCGGTGGTGGTATGGATTACGGTGATCAAAACGTTGTGGGAACCGTCCGCTTCTGATTTGATGGACGTGATATGGCAGCGGTTGGGAACGACCAGATTTTCATTGGTCAAAAAACTGAGGGGGATTGCCATATCATAGAAGCTCTTTTTTC
>JBFHGV010000703.1:0-2233 GCA_041582955.1 Arenibacter sp. | reverse complement strand
TTATTGCCGCAACCTAGGGTAAGGCATAACAAAACTGTGGAAGCAAATATTTGTATTTTATAGGTCATTATCTAAGGGTTAATCATTTTTGGTGTTCAATTGATATTTAGTAGGTGCAGGTTTGCAATATGGGATAGACAAAATGTTTACTGTAATTATTGGTTTCATTTTTTAAGACATAACAAATAGGGAGTTTTTTTATTCTTTTATCGATACTTCCAATGGATTGGCAATAATTTTAGCTTGTTGGGAGAGCAGGGCATCCCATTCCTCCTCGCTTGAAACCTGCCCGCTCAATTCCCAAGCAAAACCGGCATAATAGGTCAAATTGTTCTTGGGTTTGGTAATGACCAATAAATTGCTTTGATCGGGTATTTTACTTTTGCGGACCAAGGCTGTATCTACAACAGAAGGAGCTATTACCAATCCTTCCCCTAAGTTGGTACTATCTATGGTTTCCCAGTGCCGGTACCAGCCCTCTTGCTGGTTGAGCCTGGATTGTCCTTTATTTTCATGAAGGGTAATGCCAATGGCAATATTGGGGACTTCCTTTTCAGATGAAAATACGATTTCAAATTTTGAAAAATTGCTGCCCAGATCCAGGGTTATTCTCTTGGTTTCGTTTAGGCCATAGTTGCTCCAAGGGGCGTAATCCAGTTCAAATACGGTGCGTAGCGGTCCATCTGCAATGGTCCTGGATTCTGTAAAGTTTTGGGAAACATAAATGCTGTCCTTTTCATAGATCCCTATGCCTCCTGTTCCACGACTTCCACCCACATGATAAGGGTCATACCCTTCTCCGTGATCAATATGGTAATAGCCTGGTGTTTTTTGGTGTTCGGCGTACCACTTGTTGATAATGGTTTTCCCTGTGCGTTTTAGCCAAAGATCAATACCGCTGGAAAGCGTACTTCCGGGCACTCCTTCCAAGGCTTCTTTCTGGCCGGTAGGGCCGTAGGTTCTAAAAGCCACCTTGTCGTTTTCCCAGGTATAGTCGTCCGTACGTTCCGGGACAAGTCGGGAATAGGCGACTATTTCACTTTCTGGGACTACTGCTGTACTGTCCATAACTATAAGATAGTTGGAAGATGAATTGGCAGCTACATCGGCCTGAAACAAAAGTTCATCGGGGGTGCCGTCCTGGTCGTAATCTATCCATTGGGTTCTTAGATAGTCCGTGGTGCCCTCCTTCATTATGCGCAGGTGTACCTCTTTTTTGTTTTGTAGAAAATGTTTCAATTTTTGGGTAGTCAATGAAACCACTTCCTTTCTGTGGAATCCGAGTTCATTTTTTACCTGTATGTAGAGTTTTTCCTTATCGGTTTGGTTATTGCATGAAACTGCAATTAAAGCCATCAACATGTAGCTTTTGATCAATATTACAGGACAACTTAATTTCATAATAATGGTTAGTTATATGTTTCTTGGAAAGGGATTCCAAGGCGTTATATCATTGTTTTTTTATTTTTTTAATGTGCCGGCCCATTTTTTTGGCAATGTTTGGGCCTGGGCATAATCTTAAAGCTATTCCGATACAAGTTTAGCTAGAATGTTAAATAGGGCGCATAAAATATGGTTCAAAGGGTATAAATTATGATTCTTTAGGGGGCGATTTGATAAAGTACCTAGGTATTTCTCTCCTAAATTACATAACAGAGGCCCTTTTAGGGAACCTTCATGCTCCCTTTTCTGTGCTTCTTTTGACTTTTGATAAACCTTTCCTTTGACAAGGAAAAGGACAATATTTTAATAAGGAAATATAATTTATAGCTTTAGTTTAGATTATAATTTAATGATATGCATGGCAAAACCATTGTTGCTTTTCAATTCTAGGTTTAATTGTGAATCATTGGCTAGTTGTATTTCTTCAATTTTCACATGAGTTCTGGTCTCGACCGTTTCATCATCGCTGTACACCTTGGCCTTGTATCTAACACCAGATTCTAAGAATGAAAAATCTATCTTTAGGTTACGCGCTATTCTTCCGTTGATGCCCCCCACGAACCAATCGTTTCCTTTTCTACGGGCTATCACACCAATTTCTCCAATTTCGGCTTGCAACACCTTGGTCTCGTCCCAAGTAGTAGGTACATTATTAAAGAATTCCAACTCGGGCTCATTTCCAATGGTATTTGTGTTGCCCCAAAGTGCATCGTCTTTTATGGGGGCTGCCGGAGCTTTGTCGTACCAGTATAAAAACTGTAATGGACTGAAAATGCAAACCGTTTTCGCC
>JBFHGV010000702.1:0-2237 GCA_041582955.1 Arenibacter sp. | reverse complement strand
TATTGCGCTTTAGACAGGATGTTATAGATTTAAAGCCTAAAGTAGTAGTTATTTTGGCAGGAACCAATGATATTGCTGGAAACACAGGACCTTCTACCCCTAAAATGATATTGGACAATATAAAATCCATGGGCGAAATGGCCAGGGCCAACGGAATTAAGGTGATTATCTCATCCGTACTCCCTGCCTATGATTACCCTTGGAGGCCAGGATTAAAACCAAACGAAAAAATACCGGCTTTAAACAAGTTGCTAAAGGAATATGCAGAAGCCAGTAATCATATTTATTTGGACTATTTTACCGCTATGGCCGATGATAAAAACGGACTACCAAAAAAATACGCCAAAGATGGAGTACATCCTACAGCCGCAGGTTATGCATTAATGGAACCTTTGGTTGAGGCAGCGATAGCAAAGGCCTTACAACAACAATAGGTGGTAGATCGCTATTTATTTGCTGTGATTTTTTAGGAATATCATTCTATTTTCATATGAACAAGTTAATCCTTATAATCCTAACCCTAGGAACTTTTTTTGTCAACGGTCAGAATACCTTTGAAGTCAAGGGGCTATGTATCGCAGCTCCCAAGGCCGATGATGTAGAACAGTTTGTACAATTTATTGATAATGAGCTTGGGCCCAATGGTATCAACACCCTTGTACTACGTGTTGATTATAATTATGCCTATGAATCTAGACCAGAATTAAGGGAAGACAACCCATTGACCAAAGAACACGTAAAACAATTGGTAGAGGTCAGTAAAAAACACCATATAAACCTCATCCCTCAGGTAAATTTACTTGGGCACCAGAGTTGGGCCGAAAAAACCAACAAACTCTTGGAGGTCTATCCCGAATATGATGAAACTCCCCATATAAAAATCCCTGAAAAATATGAATGGCCCAATAAAGATGGACTATATTGTAAAAGTTACTGTCCGTTGCACCCTGAAGTACACTCGGTAGTATTTGATCTGGTTGATGAAATTGTAGAGGTCTTTGAAGCCACTACCTTCCATGCCGGCATGGACGAGGTATTCTATATTGCCCATGACCAATGTCCCCGATGTCAGGGCAAAGACCCTGCTACGCTATTTGCCAATGAGGTAAACAAAATAAATAGGCATTTGGCTACCAACAATGTAAGATTGTGGATTTGGGGAGATAGGCTTATAGATGGCTCCAGCTCGGGAATTGGAATGTGGGAGGCCAGCATGAACAATACGGCCAGGGCCATTGACCTAATTGATAAAAAAGTGGTGATATGCGACTGGCATTACGAAAAGGCGTTGCCAACACCTGCTATGTTTGCCATTAAAGGGCTCGATGTCATTGCCTGTCCTTGGCGCATACCAGAAGTAGCCGTAAACCAGGTTAAAATGATGAATACATTTAAACAAAACTCCAGCCCCAAAATGAACGAGCACTTTTTGGGCGTAATGCACACCGTGTGGTCTTCTGCCAGTGCTTTTATAGATAGCTATTATTCTAAAAAGGCGCCAAAAGACAATCCCAACACCCAAGAGGCATGTTTTAAGGCCATGCTAGCTGCTATTACGGAATTGGAAAACAGGGCCAAGACCGATGAATAATTACCAACTCCACCGGGTAGTCCAATAAACAGACAAGGGTACTAAGCAGAACACCCCCATTAGGAATTGGGGCCAAAAAGAAAATTAAATCTCTAATTTAGACGGATGAACAAAGTAGTGGTTAGCATCCTTATTCCCTTTAAAAACACCGAGGCTTATCTTCCTAAATGCATCCAATCCATCATAGATCAAACCTATGAAAATTGGGAGATACTTGCCGTGAATGACCATTCCACCGACAAAAGTGTCCATATAATGAATGCTTTTGCCAAAAATGATCCGCGGGTCAGTGTTATTGACAATGAAGGTAATGGCATCATAGCCGCCCTGCGCACTGCCTATTCCAGAGCTAGCGGAACTTTTATTACTAGGATGGATTCTGATGATCTTATGGCCAAAAACAAACTGCAGAGCATGCTGGCTTCCCTCCAAGAACACGGGCAGGGGCATATTGCCCTGGGCAAGGTAGAATACTTTTCCGATGAGGGCCTTGGCGAAGGGTATAGGCGTTATGAGCAATGGCTAAACCAACTTACGGAGCAAGGGAACAATTATACCGAAATTTATAAGGAATGTGTAATCCCCTCTCCTTGTTGGATGGTATACAAAAGTGATTTGGAAAAAGCAGGTGCCTTTTGGTCCGATC
>JBFHGV010000701.1:0-2239 GCA_041582955.1 Arenibacter sp. | reverse complement strand
TAAAATTGCCCAGTTCCAAGGTGGGATCAAATTCACCAAAATCCTCGACCAACTTATCGGATATATTGTCTGGCTCTTCTGTTTCTTCCTGGATTTTTTCTACTTCCATATCGATGGTTTCCTCTTCGGTGCCCACCTCAATTTTGAAATCTTTCTCCTCTTCTTCCTGGTGTAAAACAGGGATATCCTTTTTATGGGTATAGGTGTCTATGACAATAGGAGTTTCCTCCTCATCTAGGGGAATCTCATCGCTTTCTTCTCTTTCCTCTTCTTTGGGCAAGTCACTGTCCCTGGATTTTGTGGCCGGTTTATTTTTTAATTCAGTGGCCAAAGATTTCCCTTTTGTATTGATATAGGCCAGGGCCGTATCTGGAGAAAATTTAAAGAAACGCACCAAAATAACGATCAAACCAAAGAGCAAAAGTAGGAAGACTCCAACTTTACCTCCGTAATCCTGTAAGAAATCGTTCATCTCATAGCCTACCATTCCCCCCAGCAGCGGTTTTTCTTCAGCAAAAAATCCCATGGCAATGGAAATCCAAATTATAAAGACCAATCCCCATATCCATTTTCTTAAAAGCCCCTGCTTTTGCATACTCAAAAACATGTACAAACCGCTTAAAAAGAGTAAAAAGGTAAATAGGATAGAAGATATTCCAAATCCTTTGTAGAGTATAAAATGACTTACATTGGCGCCAAATTTGTTCAACAAATTCCTAGCCTGTTCATTTCTATTGGAGAATTCGGTAAGAAGGCTTTGGTCATCTTGCCAGGTAAAATAAAAAGAAATAAAGGAGAAGAACAGTGCAATGCTCATCAGCATTAACAATCCCCCCAAAATAATTTTATTCTGTTTTGATAATTTTAAAGAAAATTTCTTTTTTCTGGGTGTTGACTTTGGTTTTTTTACCTTCTTTGCCATTCAATTTTCAATTCTTGGGGGCTAAATTACAAATTTACTAATGAACTGATCCGAACTTTTTCCATTAGCCGAAAATTTCAGATTTGATCCAGGTATTTTTATGTGTATTGGCCAGAGCGGTCTGTACTACCCAAGCGGTTGTTTTTTAAAGGTTACAGGAGAGTTAAACCCTAAATGCCGATATATCTAGGATCAACCGGACGGCTTTAATAGGCTGCGCTAATATATGTTATAATAGGGAAGCCGTTAATGGAACTTGGGGATATAAATGATGAGCCCAATGACACATGCGGCTATAGATACCAACATTACGGCTCCGGCCGATATATCCTTGATAAACCCTATCTTTTTATCGTATTCGGGTTGTACAAAATCGGCGGTCTTTTCTATGGCTGTATTTACACCTTCTACCCCAAGTACCATGGCTATTGCCAGTACCTGTATAGTCCATTCCGTATTGCTAATTTCAAAATAGAATCCGGCGAGGGTCATTATTAGGGTGATAAAAACCTGAATTTTAATACTGGCTTCGGTCTTTATCAATAATAAGGCTCCTTTAAATGCGAACCCCACACTACGGATGCGATTTACAAAAAAACTTTCCTTAGGCATCCATTAAGGCTTCTAGAGCGGCCTTGTAGTTAGGCTCCTCCACGGTTTCTGAAACTTGTTCCGTGTAAAGTACCTTGCCTTTTTCATCCACTACGACCACAGACCTGGAAAGTAGTGTTTCAAGTGGGCCGTCGGCGAATTCCACCCCATAGGCTTTACCAAAATTACCGTCCTTGAAGTCGGACATCATAACCACATTATCAATACCCTCTGCACCACAGAAACGTCCTTGGGCAAAAGGTAAGTCCTTGGATATGCATACTACGGCAGTGTTATCCAATTCGGCAGCCTCTTGGTTAAATTGTCTTACAGACTGGGCACAAGTGCCTGTATCTATACTGGGGAAAATATTGAGAACTACTTTTTTTCCTTTGTAATCCGAAAGGGAGCCAGAAGATAAGTCTTCTTTGGTCATTGTAAAATTGGGAGCCTCAGTTCCAATAGCTGGAAGTGTTCCTATAGTATTTATTGGGTTTCCTTTAAGTGTTACAGTAGCCATAATTATATTTTTTAATTCTCTGTGAAATTAAAAAATATATAGGTGATAAGTAAGGAATATTTCAGAAAATTAGAAGGGTGCAACAAAGTTGGGCCAATGGGGCCATAGTTTCGTGAAAAATCCCACTATATCCAAGTTGTTATCGGAATAGTAGGATCTATTTATTTTGTGGGGTCAGCGCCTTTGGCAGGGGTCATTTGTCTATG
>JBFHGV010000700.1:0-2251 GCA_041582955.1 Arenibacter sp. | reverse complement strand
GTACCGGAAATCAGGGGGACCACACTCTTGCCACTTAACCCAAAGGGGCGCATTAGTTTGTCCATTAAAAATACCACACGGCTCATATATCCTGATTCTTCCAAAAGGGCAATAAACAGGAACAGGAAGGCAATTTGAGGTATAAAGATCACAATGCCCCCAATTCCGGCAAGGATACCCTCGGCAATTAAATTGGTAAATACCCCTGGTGGCAAACTGTCCTTGACCCATTCACTGGCAGATGCAAAAAGTTCATCAATAAAATCCATGGGGTAGCTGCTCCAATCATAGATGGCTTGGAAGATGGTGAGCAGGATAATGAAAAAGATGGCGTACCCAAATATTTTATGGGTCAGTACCTTGTCCAGGGTAGCCCAGAGGCCCTTGGCAACATTGAGGTCTACCTTATAGGCCTGTTTTAGGATCCCGTTTATAAATTGATAGCGTAGAATGGTTTCCTTCTGCTGTAGTCTTTTTAACTCCGATTTGGATTTGGTGTCAAAAGAGGATGGAATGCTGATAGGATTCCTTTTTATGGGCATAAAATTTACGTCCTGGGTAATAACCAGCCAAAGTTTGTAAAGATCTTCCTTGGGAAAGGTTGCCTTTAGGTTGTCAAAATACTCGGGGGCTATTACCGTACTATCAATATTTGGGGATATGGAAAGATTTTTATAATCGGTTATCAGTTCCTTGATGCGTTCAATTCCGGTACCTTTTCTGGTACTTACCAGGGCTATCTTGGTGTCCAGTTTTTCTTCTAAAAGGCTAATGTCCAATGATATGCCTGTCCTGGACATTCTGTCGGCCATATTGATGACCAGAATAACCGGGATTCTTAGGTCTTTTATCTGGGTAAAGAGCAGTAGGTTCCTTTTAAGGTTTTCCACATCGCTGATCACTACGGCCACATCGGGATAATCCTTGTCATTTTTGTTCAGTAGAAGCTCTACTACCACGCTCTCGTCCAAGGAGGTGGTATTTAGGCTATAGGTGCCTGGCAAATCCAGAATATGAGCTTTTACCCCTCGTGGCAATTTACAGATGCCTTCTTTTTTTTCTACGGTAATACCTGGGTAGTTGCCTACTTTTTGCTTAAGTCCGGTAAGTTGATTGAAAACCGAGGTTTTTCCAGTATTGGGATTGCCTATAAGCGCAACCTTTATCTGTTTGCTCATAGTGAGGAATCTTCAATGATATCTAATTCTATTAACGAGGCCATGGCGCGCCTAATGGCGATATGTGTACCATTAACATTAATGTATATGGGGTCTTTTAAGGGAGCCACCTGAACCAATTCTATTTCATTGCCGGGCAGGCAACCCATTTCCAACAGTTTTATGGGAAGAATCCCGTCGGCAAACTCTTTGATGATGCCTTTTTGCCCTCGTTTTAAATGTGCTACCGTTGTAGTCAATTTTTATTTAGATTGATTTTAATTAAGCACAAAAATAAAAGAAAAAGATGAGGAAATAGGGTAAAAATATAAAAAGTTGGGCCCTTTGATTTTTTTTGGGAAAAGGGATATGTACTTTACCTTTTTTGTTTAGGGCTATGAAGGCCCTTTGTGTCCATATTTAGGGGTTGTCTATCTGTTCAAGGCAATGTTTTTCAGTTTTTTTAACGGATACTTACTTGGCATAGGACGATTTTAGGGTTTCCAGATCCTCTAGCAACACCTCCATTTCTTCGGGATTTGTACCGTCATAAAAGCCTCTTATTCTCCTTTCCTTGTCTACCAAAATAAAATTTTCGGTGTGTATCATATCGTATTTTCCTCCGTCTCCATCGGTCTTAACGGCCATATACGACTTTCTGGCGAGTTCATAGATCTGCTTTTTGTCGCCTGTCACCAAATTCCATTTGTTGTCCCGCACGCCTTTTTCCATGGCGTATTTTTTTAATTGGGGCACGGAGTCGATTTCCGGGGTTACAGAATGGGAGAGCAGCATAACGTCCTCGTCATGAAGGATTTTTTCTTGTAAGCTGGCCATGTTCTTGGTCATAATAGGGCAAATGGTAGGGCAGGTGGTAAAAAAGAAATCGGCCACGTATATTTTGTCCTTATAGTCTTCTTGGGTCACCTGTTTCCCATTTTGATTGATCAAGGAGAAATTGGCTATGGTATGGTATTTTTTTACGTGTTGCAAGGTGCTGTCCACCAGCTCAAAATTTACCATGGCCGGTTGGTATATGGGCAATATTTTTTTGGGCTGCAGCGCATTGTAGAATAGCGCAACGATCACGGCAG
>JBFHGV010000699.1:0-2263 GCA_041582955.1 Arenibacter sp. | reverse complement strand
TCAATATCCTTACAGATTCTAGCGTCTTCCTCGTTGTTTAAATAATCGTATAATTTTTCTGTGTACTGTATGGGCTTCATTGGCTATGGCAATAGTGGATTTTTAAGTATTACAAGATATTCATTTAGGAATGACAGTCCAAGTTACTTGGTTTCTTTGAAGGCTTAAATCTTTTGGCCCCATTGGAATTTGAGAAGGGTTTTTATTGCAAACAAAGGAGCAATGTTTTGACTTGGGTGGGAGCAAATATAAAGTGCTTGGTATTTGGCAAAATGAATAGTGGAAATGAATCCATAACTAGATTAAAATCACTAAATTGTATACAAAAGAAAGCATATGCCAATTTTTATGGACCGTCATGACATACCGGAGGAAATTACTGCAGCGCATGTGGCCCAAATGCATAGGGAAGATTTAAAAATAGAGCATTTGTATGGCTGTAAGGGAATGACCTATTGGTGCGATGAGAAGCGCCGTACCGCTTTTTGTCTTATAGCGGCACCCAATAGAAAGGCTATTCAAGATATGCACAATCATGCCCATGGTGATGTTCCCCATAGGATAATTGAAGTGGAAAGTGCCATAGTGGAATCCTTTTTGGGACGAATAGAAGATCCAGAAAAGTCCAAAAAAACCGAATTGAACATTATTAATGACCCTGCGTTCAGAACCCTAATGGTCATTGGTCTTACCCAAACTTCCTTTAAAGCCATAGGTCCCGATCAATTAAAAAAGGAATCCAAAGACAGTATAGCCACAATACAGTTATTGGTCCAACGCTTTCTGGGCAGAGTGGTAAGACAAAGGGCAAATGAATTTTTGGTGTCCTTTAATTCGGTTACCGCTGCTGTGCATTGCGCCCAGGCGGTGTATGCAAAAATTAATAATTCTCCCCAGTCCAAAAGCGGATTATTGTTGGGTATTGGCCTACATGCCGGTGTTCCGGTAACGGATAAAGATGGCATATTTGAAGAGACCATAAAAAGTGCGGAACACTTTTCTGAAATGGGTTCGGGAAGAATAGTCATATCCAGTGAGGTGAAGGAATTGTATGAGAGTGAACATCAAAATAATCTTTTGGACAATGAATACGTGAAAGCCCTTAACGCTAGGGAAGAGGTATTTGCTGTTACATTAATGGACTATGTTGTTAAGAAATGGCATGATCCCGATTTTGGTTCCAAAGACTTGAGTAAAGATCTGGGTTACAGCAAATCACAACTGTACCGTAAAATGCTGTCTATTACTGGAAAATCGCCCAATAATTTTATCAGGGAATACCGTCTTAATAAAGCTAAACAATTGTTATGTAAAAATACAAAGACCATTTCTGAAATAGCTTTTGGCACTGGGTTTAACAGTCCCGCCTATTTCTCAAAATGCTTTATGGATACTTTTGGAATTCTTCCCTCAGACTATATACGCCTCTATGTGAATTAACTTTTACTTATAATTAGGCATTATGAATCAATTTTGTAATGAATTGAACAAAATTTAGACCTTCCTTTCCCGTATTTGCGCTAATTTTATATAAACGAAAACAACTTTACATACAGGATAATTAGACCTGTAGAAAAGTAAGAAATCCAATAGCGATTACAGGATAGTATCATGATATTGGATGTAGAAACACCCCCTCCGAGTTTTCTGAACTAATAAACAAGCAACTAACAACCGCCATAACTTAATCCTTGAATTCAACAGGGGAAGTACTGTATACAATATGTTTTAAGAGTAGTTGGCAGTTGTAGTAAGGTATTTATATTTAGTTGAATAGTTAGCTCTTTAATTAAGATAAACAGATTATTAACCTTAAAATTTTTAGCCATGATCAAATATGTCGATTTTTCACAATTTAAAATAGTGGTGTTCATCACCTTGTTGTTGTTAAGTGCTTCCTTTTATGGACAAAACCAATATGAAGGGGAGACAATGGAAATGTCCTTAGTGAGGACCCATGAGGATAAAGACCTACAATGGGGCCCTTGCCCATCTTTTATGCCCGAGGGCTGTACAATAACTGTATTGCACGGAGACCCTTCCAAAAAAAATGTGGATGTTTTTTTTAAGGTTCCAGCCAATTATGAAATACCGGAGCATTGGCATACTTCCGCCGAGCGCATGATCCTAGTTTCCGGTGAATTGCATGTCACCTATGAAGGGGAAACAGAGCAAATAATGAAAGTGGGCTCCTATGCCTTTGGCCCGTCTACTAAACCTCATACCGCAAAATGTGGCGATAAAGATCCTTGTGTCTTATTTA
>JBFHGV010000698.1:0-2266 GCA_041582955.1 Arenibacter sp. | reverse complement strand
TAAAGATAAAAAAATAAGCGCAAAACATTATGTTCTAAATTTATGTTAATTCACATAACTAACATAATTAACTCATTTTTAGGGTTTTAAATGCGTAAAAATTTCAAAAAACACAAATTATAAGTATAAAATAGTGAATGAAATTTGCCCATCTTCTCGATTACACCTACTTTTAAATTATATTTTACAAAGTATTACCCATGCATTGTAAATTTTAGAACGAATACGATTGCGTAATTATCTGTTCATGAATACTAAAAAAAAGAACCTTCTATACTTTATAGAAAATTAGATACTAGTCCATAAGAAATCCGATACCCATCATAATAGATATGAAACATTTGAGCACATTTGTCATTTTAGGAATAACCTTATTCTGCTCTCTTTTTTATTCCTGCGCAGAACAAGAAGAAACTGCCCAGAACCCAGTCCCCAATATACTTTTTATACCTGTAGACGACCTTCGTCCAGAACTTGGGTGCTATGGAAACACCGCTATTAAAACCCCAAATATTGATCGCCTTGCACAGGAGGGCGTAGTCTTTACCAGGGCATATTGCCAACAGGCCGTTTGCAACCCTTCTAGAGCAAGTTTGTTAACAGGGTTGCGGCCAGATTCCATACAAGTATGGGATTTAGCCACAAAATTCAGGAACAACGTGCCAAATGTTGTTACCCTACCGCAATATTTTAAAGAGAATGGCTACACCACTATAGGTTTGGGAAAAACCTTCCATAATGATATCCCCGACTCCATCTCCTGGACAGAAAGACCACATTTAAAAGGGTTTCCCTATGACCCGGACGCTGTGTATGCCACCAAATTAAATCTGGACATACAGGAAGCTAAAAAACAAAAACTGATTTCCGAGGGCAAAACTAGATTGGACCCCCTGGGTCAATGGTATTTAAAGGCGAATGCTACCGAAAGTGCGGATGTGGATGACGATGCGTATTACGATGGCGCACAAACCACCTATGCCATTCAAAGATTACGGGAATTGGCAACAGAAAAAAAGCCTTTTTTCCTTTCGGTAGGATACTATAAACCGCATTTACCTTTTAATGCGCCCAAAAAATACTGGGATCTATACGATAGGGACTCCATCCCCTTGGCAAATAATCAATATCCACCAAAAGACAGCCCAAATTTCGCCGTTCATGGGGACCAAGAATTAAGAAATTATGACGACAGCCACGGGTTGCCCAAACCTGCGGAACAACCTTGGGACATAAACAGACAAAGGCAATTAAAACATGGTTATTATGCCTGTGTTTCTTATACTGACGCTCAAATAGGCCGCTTAATGGACGAGCTAAAAAGACTGGACCTATTAAAGAATACCATTGTAGTCCTCTGGGGCGATCATGGATGGAAATTGGGCGAACACAACGGATGGGGAAAAATGACCAATTATGACATTGATGCCAGGGTACCTATGATTGTTGGTGGCGCCAAGATCAAAGCGAAGGGCAAAAAAAGTAACGCCCTGACCGAACTGGTAGACATCTACCCAACACTTTGTGAACTGGCCGGCTTATACGTCCCATCACATTTACAGGGAAAAAGTTTTGCCCCCCTACTGGACAAGCCTGAGCAAAAATGGAAACCTGCTGCCTATAGCCAATATCTTTTGGGCAGATTTGGCCCCATGGAATATAGGGACAAAGAGCGAATGGGGTATTCCGTTAGAACAGATCAATACCGATATATAAGATGGTACCAATGGGACAAAACTTTAAAAACAAAAGGTGAATTCCTGGATCACGAGCTTTTTGATCACTTTTCCGACCCACAAGAAAACATCAATTTGGCCAATAAAACACAGGCAAGTGAAGAAGTGGATGAACTTACCGCACTACTTTACAATCAATTTAAACTAAACAATTAATCCATTTGTACACAGACCGCCGTGAGGGTTTAAACAGTTTACAATGAACACAAAACTAATCATCATAAAACATAGGGTATACCCCCTTGCCATACGTCTAATACAAAAGATCACCGTATTTATCCAATCCACAACAATTCCAAGCATGATAGCAACGCAACTAAAAAAAAGAGCACTCTTACTTTTCGTAATTTTTGTGTCATTCTATTCCAATGCCCAAAACCCCAATACCAATGTCGTTTTTTTACTAGTTGATGACCTGGGCTGGATGGATATTGGCGCCAATGGCAGTACATTCTACGAAACCCCCAATATAGATCAGTTGGCAAAAGAAGGCATACGCTTTACACAGGCCTATGCCTCATCCCCTATTT
>JBFHGV010000697.1:0-2270 GCA_041582955.1 Arenibacter sp. | reverse complement strand
GTGGATAGAAAAAAATGAAGATGGTACTTTAACGCATATGCGTTTTCAAGTAGGGGACAGTTATGATCCAGAAACAAAGACTTGGGCTGGTGAAGGATTGGAGAAAGCATGTTATAGCTCAAAATATTTACTTCATCCACATGATGCTTTAGAGGTCTCTAGGATATTAAATAGTACTGGGGTTGATATTCAAAATCCAGGATGGTAATCTACCACTGTAATTTTTACAATTAAATTTTAAATAAATGATAAAATTAAGAAATAATATGTCGTCAAACATAGTTTCGATTTTGCTGATAATGTTTGTGTTATCCGTCGGTCATGTCAACGCCCAAGAAGTGGATACTTATTTGGATGGCTCGGTAAAAGATGTTTATGGGCATGTGTTATCCGGAGCTACTGTTAAAGCCAGAAACAATACTATCAAGGCTGTTAGTGGCGTTGATGGTACCTTTAACCTGGAAGTAGTTCTTCTAGATGGTGAAGAATTTTATGTTTCTTTAAATGGTTATAAAACTAAGGAGGTAACCTTTAAAGGGCAAGAGAGCCTTTCCGTTATTCTGGAATCAGATGTTTCGGGACGTGACAATACCGTGTCCCTTTTAACTGGAGACAGGACTATGAGTTCTGTTGGTGCTTCTGCCGTAACCATATCACAGGATGTCTTATCCAGAACCAAGACATCAACCTTAGGGAGTGCTCTTTTGGGACGCTTTCCGGGTTATACTTCTGGTTACATAAGAGGGATTTCCACAACTAATGGAAAAGCACCTATTATATTGGTAGATGGAATGGTGACCAATAATTATGGCCATATAAACTTGAACGATGTAGAGTCTGTGACAATATTAAAGGATGCTGCTGCAACCTCCTTATATGGTCTACAGGGTGGTAACGGGATTATTTCCGTAAAAACCAAGAAAGGCTATGACGGTGAATCCACTATTGTAGTGAATGCCAATTACACAATGCAAACACCCATTACCACACCTACTGTTTTAAATTCTGGGCAACATACCCGCTTGTATAATGAGGCGTGGGAGAATGATGGAAATACAGACCCTTCTATCTATACGGAAGAGGATGTTCTCAACTATGAGTCGGGTGAAAACCGTGAGTTGTATCCTAACAACAATTGGTATGATATGTTTATAAGTTCCCTAGTGGAAACCCAAGACATTAATATAAGTGGTCGTGGCGGTTCAGAAGTTTTTAAGTATTATGTAGGAATGGGGTATCTACATCAGAATTCCCCATATAAAACCGATGGTACAGTTCCTGAAAACTATGGAACCAATCGCTTTGATATTAGATCCAATTTGGATATCAAGATCAATGACTACATCAGTGGGTATATGAATATTGCTGGAAGGATAAATCGTACAATCAATCCGCAGGCAAATAATATTTATTCAACTATTTTTAATCTTGCCCCTACTGTTTACGGTCCCTTAACCCCAGAAGGGAACGTGGTTGTTACAGAAACAGAAGGAAATTCTACCTATGCTAAAATTAACAGGTCAGGATACGTAAAATCTACAGGCGTACATATTTCTTCTATTAGTGGATTGAATTTTGATCTTAATAAATTACTTCCTGGCCTATCGGCAGGTGGGGAAATCAAATATTATACGGTCCCCACTTCATATATATATGGTAATACTGATTATGAAAGATGGATACGTGATATGACCATAAAGGATGAATTGGAATTTATGAGATTCGGTACCGCCAGAAATGAGCCTGTTACCTTTAGCAAATCCACATCTAGTAGTTATAGAACAGAATATCAGGGACATTTAAAGTATCAAAATACTTTTGGTAACCATAAAATTGGCGCCAATGCTTTAATTCAAAAGCAATATTACAATTCGCAGGCCGCTGAGGGCGTGCAGCCTTTTATTAAAATGACCTATGGTTTTGATGCCCATTATGCCTATAAGAATTTGTTGTATACCGATTTTGTTTCAGGTTACCAAGGGTCAGAACAATTTAGATCTGGTAACAGATACGGATTCTTCCCTTCCATGTCAACGGCATTGGTTCTTTCAAATTTTGATTTTTTAAAGGATGATACGGCTGTAACATTCTTAAAACTAAAAGGATCATACGGTCTTGTGGGTAATGATAATATAGCTGGCGGAAATCGTTTTCTTTATAAGGACAACCTAACCACCGGTGGAAGCAAAATTGGAGAAGATCAATTAGGAAACCCAAATATTACTTGGGAGACTTCCAGGATTGCCAATGTCGGTTTTGATATCGGGCTT
>JBFHGV010000696.1:0-2275 GCA_041582955.1 Arenibacter sp. | reverse complement strand
GCAGTAATGCCTTATTTTGGATGGGCAAGACAGGATAGGAAAGACAAGCCAAGGGTGCCCATTGCGGCCAAATTGGTAGCCAAAATGTTGGAGGCGGCCGGAGCAACCCGTATCATAACCATGGACCTGCACGCAGACCAAATACAAGGGTTCTTTGAAAAACCGGTAGACCATTTGTTTGCCTCTACCTTGTTCTTGCCGTATTTGGACAGCCTTAACCTAAAGGATTTAACCATAGCCTCTCCTGATATGGGAGGGTCTAAAAGGGCTTATGCCTATTCCAAGGCACTAAGCTGTGACGTAGTGATCTGTTACAAGCAAAGGGCACAGGCCAACGTAATTTCCCATATGGAACTTATTGGCGATGTGAAGGGTAAAAACGTGGTCCTGGTAGATGATATGGTAGATACCGCAGGAACACTTACCAAAGCAGCCGACCTAATGATAGCCAAGGGGGCTTTGAGCGTTAGGGCCATATGTACGCATGCACTGCTCTCCGGAGATGCCTATGAGCGTATAGAGAACTCCAACCTGTCCGAGCTTATCGTTACCGATTCCATTCCCCTTAAAAAGGAAAGCAAGAAGGTAAGGGTCATAAGCTGTGCAGAATTGTTTGCAGATGTAATGCACAGGGTGCACCACAATACCTCCATTAGTTCCAAGTTTCTAATGTAGGTTAACCAATAGAATTATTAATTTTTAATATATATAATGAAGTCAATTACAATTAAAGGATCAGAAAGAGAAAGCGTGGGCAAAAAAGCAACAAAGGCCTTGCGTAATGCTGGAAAGGTTCCTTGCGTTATTTACGGAGGGGAAAAACCATTGCACTTTTCAGCGGATGAACTATCGTTCAAAGACTTGGTATACACTCCAAACGCACACACTGTTGTGATTGAATTGGAAGGTGGAAACAAGATTGATGCCGTACTACAGGATATCCAATTTCACCCTGTAACAGATAATATCCTTCACGTGGATTTCTATCAGTTGTTCAAGGACAAAGAGGTTACCATGAATATCCCTGTAAGATTGCTAGGAAACTCTCCTGGGGTTAGAAATGGTGGTAGATTGTTGTTTAGAAAGAGAAAACTTGCTATCAAGGCTTTACCGGACAACTTACCCGATTTCTTTGATATTGATATTTCTAAATTGAGAATCGGAGGAAATATTTCCGTAGCCTCATTGTTAAAAGATGAGTTTTCTATTCTTCACCCAGAAACTACTGTTGTGGTACAGGTTAAAGCGGCACGTAACGCTATCTTGACCGATGACGAGGATGAAGATGAAGAAGGAGCTGAAGCTACTGCCGAAGCAGCTGAAGGCAACGAATAAATTTTTTGAAATTTTAGATAAGGGCATCCCGCTACAGCGGGATGCTTTTGTATTTTTATAGCTTTCTTAAAACAGTGCTATGTTCCACATCTTAAAATCACTTTTTAATTTGAATAGGACATGGTTGGACGAAAAAGACACCATGAAAAAATTTCTGATCGTAGGACTCGGTAATATCGGGCAGGAGTATGCCGAAACCCGACATAATATTGGTTTTAAAATTTTGGATTCCCTGGCCCAACAGGAAGGTTTTACCTTTGAAACCGCCAAACTTGGGGACCTGGGAACCTTTAAGGTAAAGGGGAGGAGTATTCTTTGCCTTAAGCCCTCTACCTATATGAACAGAAGCGGAAAGGCGGTTAAGTACTGGATGGACAAGGAGAATATTCCCTTGGAGAACCTATTGGTCATCACAGATGATATTAACCTTCCCTTTGGTACCTTGCGCCTAAAAACAAAGGGTAGCGATGGGGGCCATAACGGTCTTAAGGACATTCAGCAAATACTTACCACAAAATACAACAGATTGCGCTTTGGTGTAGGGGCCGATTTTGGGAAAGGTAGACAGGTAGACTATGTCTTGGGCGAATGGAACGAAGAAGAAAAGGATGCCTTGCCCGAGCGTTTTAAGAAAACCGATGAGCTGGTGCGCTCCTTTGTACTGGCCGGCGTAAACCGGACCATGAACCAGTTTAACGGTAGCTAGGCCGCTCTTTAGCGCACTCTAAATTGGGATACTTGGTTGGTAGCCGTATTCCCTTCCAGGTCCCGGGTAAGTACGCTCCAGTAGTAAATGGTGCCCGACTCCACGCTTACCGTTACATCAGACGTGCCATTGGTCAAACTGGCTATTAAAGTGGTGGGCGGATTTTCTGTGGAGAAATATACCTCATAGCCCGCCAGATCATTATCTATATCCGCTCCTTCCCAATTCAATACT
>JBFHGV010000695.1:0-2293 GCA_041582955.1 Arenibacter sp. | reverse complement strand
GGTGTAAAACTAGGCTTGTACTTCCCTCTAAGTAACTTCGCTACTTTAGAAGCAAGACGGCCCAATGTTTCTCCTTCAGCATCAACTAGTAACCATTGTTTGTCAACGGTCGCCTTATTGGCCGAAATCGTCTTGTAGCTTAATGTATCCACACTAATATATTTATTTATTAAACACTTCAATCCCGTTTAACGGGCTGCAAATGTACAATTATTAAGTTGAATTCCAAATGGTTGTTTCTTATTATTTTATAGTTTTTTAAATTATAGGCCTTGTACGGACTTCTTTGTGAGTGCATTCCGTCCAAGGAAGACGTTTTTCTCAATGCAATTTATAGCTCTTTTTTATACATGTATAGGGCGGGTCTTTGCCTTGAGTGGAAAGTTTATTTGTTTTTTGTGATTGATTTGGTTTTTTAGATACTAATTTGTGTTCTAGATCGTTAGGGTTTTTAAGCAACCAAAATCTATTGCACCATGAAATTTAAATTTATACTACTTTTTTTGTCCAGTTCTTTGTTTTTTTCTTGTTCAAACGATAGTGATGATGGGGAGGTTAAAGAGGACTCCATTGTAGGGGTGTGGCAGGCTTATGAGCTTAAAGTAAACAATGATACGGCCAGTGAGGATGAGAAAAATGCCAGGGACCTGTTGGCCTATTTAACTGCTAAGGATTGTTATGTGCTTACATTTGATTTTAAGGAGGATTTAAATGTAATTATCCATAATTCCTTGGCTTATATAGAATTGGCCTTTGATTCTGATGGGTCGGGTTTCGGTATCCCTTGTCCTACAGAAAGGGATACTGAGGCCACGGTGTACTCCTATGAGGAGGGGGTGCTTACTTACGTGGATGATGAGGGGCAGACTATTACTATGGAGGTGACCATTGAAGGAGATATTATGTTGGTTGATGCGGCGGACTTGGAGGTGCTGGAGGTAGAGGCAGGGGCCCAGCTTGTTTTTAAAAGGATGTAAAAAAATCAATGTTTTGCGTAATCGGGCTTTATGGGATACATGAAGCCCGATTTTTTTATGTTAACTATTAATGGGCTTCCAGCCAGTTTTGGCCTATCCCTAATTCCACGTCCAAAGGAACGGCCAGTTTGTATGCATTTTCCATTTCAGATTTGATCATGGGTTGTAAGGCGTCCAATTCCGGTTTGTATACATCAAAGACCAATTCATCATGTACCTGTAACAGCATCTTACTTTTGAAGTTGCCTTCCTTGAGTTTTTGGTGGATGTTGATCATTGCAATTTTTATAATATCCGCTGCACTTCCTTGAATAGGGGCGTTTACGGCATTTCTTTCTGCGGCTCCCCGGACAATGGCATTGCTTCCGTTGATGTCCTTTAGGTACCTGCGCCTGCCCAAGACCGTTTGAACATAGCCATTTTCACGGGCAAATTCTATTTGTTCGCTTATATAATTGCGGAGTTTGGGGTAGGTTTTATAGTAGGTGTCAATAAGCTCTTTGGCTTCGGCACGCGAGAGATCTGTCTGGTTGCTAAGGCCGAAAGCCGAAACCCCATATATGATACCAAAATTAACGGTCTTGGCGTTACTACGTTGTTCCCTGCTCACTTCTTCCAATGGAATATTAAAAACTTTGGACGCTGTTGAGGCGTGAATGTCCTCCCCGTTCTTAAAAGCTTCTATCATGGTGCTCTCCTGGCTCAAGGCGGCAATAACCCGTAATTCTATCTGTGAGTAATCCGCGGCCAACAAAATATAATCCTCGTTTCTTGGAATAAAAGCCTTTCGTACCTGTCTTCCCCTTTCTGTGCGAATAGGGATGTTTTGAAGGTTGGGGTTGTTGCTGCTTAGTCTTCCGGTGGCTGCAACAGTCTGCATATAATCTGTATGTACCCTTCCGGTTGTGGCTTCAATTTGTTCGGGAAGGGCATCGATATAGGTGCTCTTTAGTTTGCTCAGCCCTCTAAAATCCAGCACACTTTGAATAATATCATGGTCCTTGGCAAGGTAGGATAGGACGTCCTCAGCAGTTGAGTACTGACCTGTTTTGGTCTTTTTGGGCTTGTCTACCAACTTTAATTTGTTGAATAATATTTCACCCAATTGTTTTGGAGAGGCTATATTGAATTCTTCTCCGGCCTCCTCGTATATTTTGGCTTCAAGTGTTTTAATATCGTTGTCCAAATCCTTGGAAAGCGAATTTAAAAAGGCCTTGTCCAAGTTTATTCCTTCCAGCTCCATGTCTGCCAAAACATGTAGTAGGGGGATCTCTATATCATGGAACAATTGCTCGGTCTTGGCTTCTTTTAGTTCT
>JBFHGV010000694.1:0-2295 GCA_041582955.1 Arenibacter sp. | reverse complement strand
GTTTCCCATGATAAATCGTTATTGGAAATGGTTGAAGGCCTTAAGGCGGTAACGGTGCTACCTTGAACTGTTGTAAAAACATCTGTAAATGAGGCCAAGGATTGATAAGGGCTTATCGCCTGATTACCCACTTGACCATAACTAGTACGTAGTTTCAACAAACTAATGGTGTTGGAATCTGCCAAAAAGTCCTCATCAGAAATTTTCCACCCAAAAGCAGCAGAAGGAAAAAATCCATACTTATTGTTTGCTGCAAATACCGAAGCCCCTTCATAGCGCCCTGTAAACGTAAATAGATACTTATCGTTCAAAGTATAATTAACTCTTCCAAAAAAAGCTTCAAATGCTGATTTTGTCAATTCCGAATCAACAGAAGGTGTATTTGTACCCGCTCCTAAGTTCCAATATGAAAATGAATCAGAAATAAAGCCAGATGTTATAGTTGTTGAAAGCTCCGTGCGATCTTTTTGATAAGAATAACCTGCCATCAATGATACATCATGAATATCATCAAATATTTTGGAATAATTTAAATAGTTTTCATTGATTAAACTGGTATACTTAACATTTGTAAGAGTGGCCTCTCCCCCTGTACTATTACCGCGCTCCAAGGTTGTTGGATAGTACTGACCAGTTCTGGAACCACTCACCTTAACACCTAATGTAGACTTAAACTTTAGACCTTCTGCAATACCAATTTCGGCATATACATTTCCTTGAAATAAATCACTTTCAACTTCATTTTGGTATTCGGTCGCCATAGCATAAGGATTATCGATAGGATAACCTACAACACTCAATGAATAATCGCCATTTTCATCTTTAATCCCTTGGGTAGGCGAGAATTTATAAGCCCCTGATACTACACCGGTTTCCGAAGCATCACCACCTTCTTGGGTTCTTACCCCATTACGATTTGTTCGTCGTGCAAATAAACTTGAGCCAATATTTACAGACTCTGACACCTTTAAATCTAAATTGGAGGTAATAGAATACCTTTTATAATCAGAGTCTTTGATAACACCTTTCTGATCATAGATTGCCCCGGACAAATAATAAGTCAATTTATCTGACCCACCAGCAACTGAAAGCTGATAATTTTGAACTCCACCTGGTCCGTAGATTTCATTCTGCCAATCGGTTCCAGTACCAGTCAACTCAGGAACAAAACTTGGGTAAAGTTCTTGGATGTAGTCCGTGAATTGATCTGCATCAAGTAGGTCTAACGTATTTATTTCCGTCTGGGAAGAATATGATGATGAAAAACTAAACTGGGCCTTTCCTTCACCCCCCCTTTTAGTGGTTACAAGCACAACCCCGTTAGCCCCTCTAGCTCCATAAATTGCGGTAGAAGAAGCATCTTTAAGAATCTCCATAGACTTGATATCCTCGGATGGAGGCATAGTCCCGCCAATAAACCCATCAACAACAATTAAGGGATCATTTCCCGCATTAATTGAGGTATTACCACGAATTTGAATACTATATTCCGATCCAGGTGCGCCATTAGTGGATTGAACTGTAACTCCGGCAGCCCTACCTTGTAATGCCTGCGTTGCATCTACCACAGGAAAGGCAACTAAATCTTCCGAACTAACTGAAGAAACAGATCCTGTCAAGTCGCTCTTTTTTACACTTCCGTAACCTACAACTACCACTTCATCCAATCCAGCAGCATCTTCCTCCAATATAATATTTACTGAAGACTGCCCATTAATGGCTACTAGCCGTGAAGCAAACCCTAGATAGGATACAACCAAAACTGCATTGGGATCCTCAACTGCAATTGAGAAATTGCCGTCAAAATCGGCCTGTGTACCATTTGTGGTACCTTTTTCCAAAATATTTGCCCCGGCCAAAGGGGTGCCCTTGTCATCCGTAATTACACCACTAACAGCTAATTGTGGTTCGCTAGGCTTGACCTGATTGGTGGTGGGGGTTTTGATTGTTGGTGTTTTTGATTTTTCACTTTTTAAAATAATCTGTCGATCCAATATTTTAAAAGTAATGTTGGTACCAAAAAACAGATCGGTCAATATTTTTTCGATCTTTTCCTTTTTTGCATGTACAGAAACCAAGTTTTGATTATCAATTACATCTTGGTTACCTAAAAATTTAAACTCACTCCTGGCTTCAATTTCATCAAATACCTTCATAATACTTACATCATCCAGATCCAAGGTAATTTTTGTATTCTGGGAATAGGTATTGGCCTGTATCTTGAACAAAGCAATTATTAAAAAAAGTGTGGTTAACTTCATTTTTAAACTAATATTGGGAAATAATGCATATAGC
>JBFHGV010000693.1:0-2296 GCA_041582955.1 Arenibacter sp. | reverse complement strand
GGGCGTTTCAACTGGAGAAATGGGGTCCAGCATGTTTTGGACCAAAGACTCCCCAATTTTTGACGCCACCTTAAAAAAGTTTGAAAGTTCTTTGGCCAAAGAAGGCTTTATAGGTCAATTGGATATCAACTGTATTGTGAATGGCAACGGAATTTATCCCTTGGAATTTACTTCTAGATTTGGTTACCCACAGCTTTTTATTCAACGGGCGGGTATATTGGAGCCCATTGGCAATATGTTCTATAAATTGGCTTCAGGACAAGCTTTTAAGATCAATGTAAGGAAAGGTTTTCAGGTGGGGGCCTATATGGTAGTGCCACCTTTTCCTTTTGAGGATAAGAAGACCTTTCAGTTATTTTCCAAAGATTCTGTGATTGTTTTCAAAAAGGAAATGAAGGAAGGGATACATGCCATGCATCTTAAAAAGATTAATGATGAATGGTTAATTACTGGAAATACTGGTATAGCCTTGTTGGTTACTGGTACGGGTCTAACGATGAAGGACGCACAGAAAATGATGCAGAACAGAATGAGTAACATTATCATCAATAACGTTTATTATAGAACCGATATTGGGGATAGATGGGCAGATGATTTTGATCGTTTATGGTCCTGGGGCTTATTATAAGGGCGGTTGCATATGGTGGTTAACAAGAATAATAGTGTAGAATTTAGGGTGTTGGAAACTGAAGCCGATGTTTTTTTTAGAATTCTGCCAGAGGAGTGGCAGAAGGTGATAGCACCGGTTTGGGGAGATTATAAAGACCATGCCTGTATCTATGTGCTAAAGAATGCAAAGGAAATTATGGCGGGCGGTATTGTTTTTAAGGGAGAGCCTCCTAATATGACCTTTTTTGAAATGGAAAAAGGAGAAATATACGTGGCCTTGGGTTACTATTATATTGGTTTTCTGTTTGTTGATCCCAATTATAGGAGTCAATCTATGGGTTCCAAATGGCTAGAGGAAATAAAAAATAAATATCCAGATCGCTACTATTGGCTGACCATAGAGGAAGAAGGTTTGCGTTCCTTTTACGAGAAAAATGGATTTAAGTGTGTTGCGGAAAGCCAGGATCCGTCACCAGCGGAATGGATGTTTGTTTATACTCCGGGCCAAAGGGATTTAAAATAGGTTAGTCTGTAAACGTAAAGGTTCATTTAACTTTTAAATCACTGCTTACTGATTACTGTTCTCATGCTCCAATATATCTTTCCTTAGATCCAGTTTCCTAAAAGTAGGGGAGATCACAGCAGTAAAGAGTACGGTAATCAAGGTCATACTACCACCAAAAACCACTGCGGTAACCGTTCCCATCAATTTAGCGGTAAGTCCGCTCTCAAAAGCTCCCAGTTCATTTGAGGATCCAACGAACATAGAGTTTACCGATGCAACCCTGCCCCGCATTTCATCTGGAGTCCTTAATTGCAATATGGTTTGTCTTATGATCATGGAAATCCCATCTGTTACCCCACTAAAGAATAGAGCTATTACAGAAATCCAAAAAGAAGTGGAAATCCCGAACACTATAATGGAAATGCCAAAACCAAAAATAGATCCCAGTAGTTTTAGGCCTGCCTTTTTGTTTAATGGGAAATGAGCAGATGTAAACATAATAACCAAGGCGCCAACTGCCGGTGCGGCCCGCAATATGCCAAAGCCTTCCGGACCTACCTTAAGGATATCCTGGGCGTATATGGGGAGCAAGGCTATGGCTCCGCCAAATAGTACGGCTACCATATCCAAGGTAATGGCCCCTAATATTATTTTTGTACCAAATACAAATTTTACTCCCTCTTTTAAACTCTGCAGTACCGGTTCCCCGATCCTGGGATTTAAAATAGGTTTTTTGTCTATTTTGGTTAAGGTAATTAGGGCTATCAAGGAAAAAGAAAAGATAAGGCACATAGACCAGTGGACCCCGATCCAATTAATGGTCAATCCCGCCAAGGCGGGGCCAAGTACAGCCCCCATCTGCCATACAGAACTACTCCATGTAGCTGCATTGGGGTATACTTTTTTGGGAACAATTAAAGCAAATAGGGAGAAAATAGTGGGGCCCAGAAAGGCACGGACAATTCCGCCTAAAAAGACCAGAAAATAGATGGCATAGAGAATACTATTTTTAGACCAATTCTTTACTATTATTGGCCAGGTAAGTAAAAATAGTCCCAAGCTTATTATGGAGAATCCCAGAATACATTTAACCAATAATCCCTTTTTTTCTTTTTGATCTACAACATGACCGGCAAAAAGGGCCAAGGTAACAGCCGGAATTACTTCCATCAACCCTATCAT
>JBFHGV010000692.1:0-2297 GCA_041582955.1 Arenibacter sp. | reverse complement strand
CCTGGAGTATGTAGACCATAGCTTCCATCAGCTAAGCGAAAAAAATGTTGCCGAAGGACTCACCTCATTTGTTGAAAGTAGGGACAGTGACATGATTGCCTTTATCAATAAAAAACATTTTCTTTTCAATAGCATTTTTTCCAAGCCATTGGTCAAAGAAATTGGTTATGACGCCAAAATTCCCATTTTGGCCCTGAACGCACCTTAATCAACCTCTATTTGGCTCCCTAAGGAAGTATGTACACTTTAGCTCTAAAAGGAAGGTCAGAAATTGGTAAATGATTAAAATAAATAATCCCAATAATAAAGGGGATACCATTTTTAAAAACACTAAAAAATATTAAGATGAAAAATGTAGGAGTATGGATGGATAAGGAGAAAGCCCATATCGTTCGTTTGGACAACAACGAAGAACATTTGGAAACCCTTTTCTCAGAGGTAGAATTTTTTAATAGAAAAAGCACCGCAGCACCTAGAATAAAAACAGGGGCAACTCAGGACGTTACTCATGAGCGTACCTATCTGGAGCGGGAAAAACAACAACTAAAAACCTATTTCAAAAAACTGGCGAAAGCTATTGACGATGCCGATGCTCTTGCGCTATTTGGCCCGGCAGATACCAATGAAAAGTTTAGAAAGGAACTCCTTGAAAACCACAAGGATCTAGCAGATAAGCTAAAAACGGTTACTAAGGTAGATAGTATGACCGAAAATCAAACCAAGGCATTGGTACGGGACTTTTTCAATACTACAAAATAGAAATTGGCAAACCTCAGAAAAGATTCCGAAAATAGCCATAGGGTGTTAGCGTTAATCCAAAGCTTTAATTGAATATGGACAATATCTTGGTTTTTTTTAACGACCCCTTTATAATTAAGTTGGCAAAACTATTATTATGGCTATGTGCTATTGTGCTGCTCATTGGATTTTTGCGTAAAGTCCTTAAAAAAAGAATAGATAATGTATCGGTAAGGTATAAAGCCCAAAAGGGTATAGAAATCATAGGCTACATCCTTATCACATTTTTGGTTCTAATGGCCTTTACCGTTGAAAATATAAAGGACTATACAATTGTCATAGGGCTGTTCACAGCAGGCATAACCTTTACCCTTCAAGAACTCATACTAAGTGTTGCGGGTTCATTTTACATCTTTTTTGTAAGGGTGTACAAACCTGGGGATCGTATTGAAATCAATGGTATTAAAGGAGACGTGATAGATATTGATAGCATCTACACCACTTTAATGGAGATTGGCGAATGGGTGAGCAGTGATAATTATTCGGGGAGGATCGTCAAGTTAAGCAATGCATTTGTATTCAAAGGTCCCATTAAGAACTACTCCATGGACTTCCCCTTTGTTTGGGATGAAATTAATATCCTCATTTCCTACGGATCGGATTTGGAACTTGCCAAAGAACTGATCATGAAAGAGGCCACTGAACAGCTCGCAGACTATACCAAAAACTCAACGGTAAAATGGGAAGAAATGGTGAAGCATTACTATATTGATAATGCCAACATACACCCCTCAATTGCCGTTACCCTAACCGATAATTGGATAGCCCTAAATTTAAGGTATATAACCGATTATAGGTTGAGACGAAGTACAAAAAATGAACTGTTCTTAAAAATACAGCAGGCCCTTTTAGATACCAACGGAAAAATCATATTGGCATCCAGCACCTTACAACTGCTAAAAATACCTGAAGTGGATGTTCGTCTAAAAACTTAATATGGAGCAAGATTTGAATATAGATATCATAAAATCTTCCGGGAAAAAAGCCAAGTTTTCTTTGGACAAACTTAGTAATTCCCTCAGACGTAGTGGAGCGGACCATAAGTTGGTGGAACAGATCGTTAACCAAGTGAAGGATGAGTTATATGATGGTATTAGCACCAATGAGATTTACAACAGGGCCTATGCCCTATTAAAAAGGAACAAATCTATTTTTGCCTCAAAATATAAGCTAAAAAAAGCCCTGTATGAATTAGGCCCCACCGGATTTCCCTTTGAGCGCTTTGTAGCTGCTCTTTTAGAATATTCGGGCTATAAAACGCAGGTAGATAAAATTATGAACGGGGTATGTGTAACCCATGAAATAGATGTGGTAGCAGAAAAAAATGGCACGGCCATTATCATTGAATGTAAGTTTCATTCCGAAGAGGGTCGTAATTGCAACGTAAAGATACCCTTGTATATCCACTCTCGTTACAATGATGTAAAAGCCCATTGGGTCACCAAGAAAAAGGAAACTAGGAAATTGGATGACGGTTGGGTGGTAACCAACACCCGTTT
>JBFHGV010000691.1:0-2297 GCA_041582955.1 Arenibacter sp. | reverse complement strand
TACGGTCTATGGTAATCGTGGCTATGTTAACACTAGTGGGAATCCAGGGATGGCAACGGGAGGCAGTGGAGATGTACTTACCGGAATAATTACTGGTCTGATGGCTCAAGGATATAATGCACTACATGCCGCTGTATTTGGTGTGTACATTCATGGCAAATCGGCTGATATTGCGGTTGAGGAATGTGGTTTTCAAGCTTTGATCGCCTCTACTATTCTAGATAATATAGGCAAGGCTTATTTAGATCTTTTTAGGGTAGTGGAACCTGATGTAGATCAGGTGGGGAATGAAGAATAATTACTCATTAATGACGGGGGAATAAGAAGTTAAGGTTAGTCCTTTATTGGGCGTTGGCGGTTTTGACCCGTCTTTTTATCCAAGTTAGGGCGTTGTCCTGGTCTATGAAAAATTTCATGGGCTTTTTGTAAAATAACCGCTCAATGTTGAAATTGTGCATGTCTATTTCCTTAATGGAAACCACGGCAAAGGCCTTCATATTTTCAATTTCCCTTATTTGATTGTATACCATAGGGTCTATGGCATATGAGTTTTTTCTAAGGCTTAGGTAGCCAAAATTCTTGTTTCTAAAATGAATCTCCATAATTCCAATGAGTTGAAAGACTCTTTCCTTGGTCATGGTGATTCCTTCGTCAAAAATGGTAACCATGTAATCGTCAAATACCTGAACTTTTCCTATGTCCAGCTGATATTCTCTTACGATAATAGTCTTCTTGGGTCGTCCGACATTCATTCTTCGTATTTTATATAGTGTGTCTGGAGCGAATGTAGAATTTAGTGTATGTAATAGAAAAATTATTAGATAAAAGACAGTTTAATCGTTTATGTGGAAAGGAATTGGCTTAGCTGTCTATTATTTCTTACAATTGAATATGAATTCATAAAAAAAAGGAGTAGCTGTTAGCTACTCCTTTTTAGATAAAATACGGTTTGATTTTTAAGTTTTGGAGGATTTCTCCGGCTTGATGATCTTTATACTTAGTTCATCTTTTTTATCTTCCAGATCCATGTGAATGGTATCACCTTCCTCTAGTTTGGAGTTAACGATTTCTTCGGCAAGGGCATCTTCAATATATTTCTGAATTGCTCTTTTTAATGGTCTGGCGCCATATTGTTTATCAAAGCCCTTTTCGGCTATATAATCCTTGGCTTTATCTGTTAGCTGCAAATCATATCCTATGTCCTTAATTCTAAGGAACAATTTGTTCAGTTCAATATCTATAATCTTATGGATATCTTCGCGTTCCAAGGCATTGAATACGATTACGTCGTCTATCCTATTGAGGAATTCCGGGGCGAAGGCCTTCTTTAAAGCGTTTTCAATAACACTTTTCTGGTGGCTGTCTGCCTGTGCCTTTTTTGCCGAGGTTCCAAATCCTACACCTTGACCGAAGTCTTTTAGCTGTCGGGCTCCAATGTTGGATGTCATGATAATAATGGTATTCCTAAAGTCGATCTTTCTACCTAAACTGTCGGTCAAATATCCATCGTCCAGTACTTGTAATAGCATATTGAACACATCTGGATGGGCTTTTTCTATCTCATCCAAAAGAATTACGGAGTAGGGCTTACGGCGCACTTTTTCGGTTAATTGACCACCTTCTTCGTATCCAACATATCCTGGAGGGGCTCCAACAAGTCGGGATATGGCAAATTTTTCCATATACTCGCTCATATCTACCCTGATCAGCGCATCTTCGGAATCAAAAAGTTCCTTGGCCAATACCTTTGCCAATTGGGTTTTGCCCACCCCTGTTTGCCCCAAGAAAATAAAGGAGCCAATGGGTTTGTTGGGATCTTTTAGGCCGGCGCGGTTACGTTGAATGGCCTTGGCTACTTTTGCAACGGCATCATCCTGGCCAATTACATTGCTTTTGATAAGTTTGGGCAGTTCGGCCAATTTATTGCTTTCGGTCTGCGCAATCCTATTTACCGGGATCCCGCTCATCATGGAGACTACGTCTGCAACATTGTCTTCGCTAACCGTTTCTTTGTGCAATTTGCTGTCTTCTTCCCATCTTTCTTGGGCAATGGCCAAATCTTTTTCTATTCGTTTTTCATCGTCCCTAAGCTTGGCCGCTTCCTCGTATTTCTGTTTTTTTACGACGGTGTTCTTTAGTTCCCGTACATCTTCCAACTGTTTTTCCAGTTCTAGGATTTGTTTGGGTACATCCATATTAACTATATGTACCCGGGAGCCTGCTTCGTCCAGGGCATCTATGGCCTTGTCTGGCAGATACCTGTCCGTCATATATCTGTTTGTAAGCTTGACACAGGC
>JBFHGV010000690.1:0-2300 GCA_041582955.1 Arenibacter sp. | reverse complement strand
TTATTTATAGTAGTGAATTAAAACAAATCAAAAGAAAGGTAAGCGTTAACTATACCAATAAACCCCTTACCACTGTAATGGATCATTTGGCCAAGGTTTACCATTTGGGCTATAAGATTCAAAACAAAAATGTTACCGTCTATTTAGAGCAAAAATCCATAAAGCTGCTACAACGAACTATCCAAGGTTCTGTGAAGGACGATATGGGAGAACCTCTTATAGGAGCCAATGTTATGGTTGTTGGATCAAGCCGAGGAGTAGTAACGAATTTTGACGGGGATTTTGAAATAATCGCTAAAACTGGCGAGGTTTTAGAGTTTTCCTATATTGGAATGAAACCACAAACGGTAACCGTAGCCTCAGATACTTACTCATTAAATATACAACTTGATGCCAACAGCGAAGAACTGCAAGAAGTAGTAGTGGTTGGTTATGGAGAAAAATCCATTGAATCGTTAAGTGCGGCAGTAAGTAAAGTTGATGTTAGCGCCTTGGCAGAACGTCCAGTGAGTAATGCAGCTTCGGCGCTACAAGGACTAACACCAGGACTTACCATCACAAGATCTAATGGCCGTCCTACCGATAACCCCAACATTAACATTAGAGGATTTACCTCCATTAATGGTGGCGAACCTTTAATTATTATTGATGGAGTAGAAGGGGACATTAATGATCTAAATCCAAGTGACATAGAAAATATTAGTGTTTTAAAGGACGCTGGAGCCGCAGCTATTTACGGTGCCCGTGCTTCCTTTGGTGTTGTCTTGATAACCACCAAACAAGCCAGGGAAGGTGATCTTAAAGTGAGTTTTGAGACCACCACAGCAATAAACCAAGTGACCACAAATACGGATTTTATCACAGACCCCTTTGAAGCCATTCAGATTGCAGATAGCTTTTTCCAAGCCAGTAGTGGGGCTTCCTATTCAAAGTATAGCGAAGCAGATTATGCCGCTTTACAGGAAGTATCGGCCAATCCATCCTTGGCACGTGTCATTACAGATACCAGAAATGGAAGAGATCAATATGTACACTATGCCAAAACGGATTGGTGGAACACCTTTTTCCGTAAAAGCAGACCATCTCAAATCTATAATGCGTCCATAAGTGGGGGTACGGATAAATTAAAAGGTTATTTCTCATACCGTAATTATCGCGAAGTTGGTCTGTTAAAAGTTCAAGAAGACCTCTTTAAAAAAGAAAACTACAGGGCTAAAGTTGAGTTCAAGTTAAACGATTGGATCACGATTTCCGACAATATGCAATTTAATAAATATGATGACTTGCAATATGGTGGATTTAGAACCGGATGGCACGGAAACTACTGGAACTATTTGGTATATAACCATGCGATGCCTTGGTATTCACCCACCAACCCCGATGGCTCCTATTTCTATCGTAGTGAACTGAACAATTATGCTGCGGGAGATGGATTATATGCTTCATTGTTACATGGAAAATCCAAGCAAGAAACGGAAGACTCCGAATTTTCCAATATTGTAACGGCCACTTTGACCCCAGTTGATGGACTTACGGTAAAAGCGAGCTATGCTTACAGGAAAATGAATCAGAACATACTTCAGAGATCCACATTGATTCCATGGACAATATATGTTGGCGAACCGGATACCATGGGCGTTGATGAACTGACAGAGTACAACACCTCTGCGGACTATGACGCATTTAATATTTATGCCGACTACAACAAACGTTTTGGTAAGCATCATATTGATGTCATGGCTGGTTTTGGCCAAGAGTCCATGTACAGCAAGACCATTGAGGCAAGTACACAAGGATTGATTTCGGTTGACCTAAACTCATTAGGATTGGGAACCACAGCAGATAATGCCAATGGAAGTGCCTATGAATGGGCCCTTCAAGGTGTATTCTCTAGAATCTCTTACGATTATGACAACAAGTATTTCCTGGAGATGAACGGCAGGTATGATGGAACCTCTAGGTTCCCTTCAGATTTCCGTTGGGGCTTTTTCCCTTCAATATCAGCAGCGTGGGCCATACATAACGAAGCTTTTATGGAAAATCTTCACCCAACCTTAAGTCAGTTTAAACTTAGGGCATCCTATGGATCTCTGGGTAACCAAGAGGTTGACCCATATGCCTATCAACCTGTATTATCCCGCTTTGTGAACGATGAATTTTCGTTGAACGGTAGTCCTTTGGAATCCATATCTTCCCCTGCGCTAAATCCAGTTGAAATTACATGGGAAGAAGTTCGCACCCTTGATTTTGGTGTTGATATAGGCTTATTTAGAAATAAATTCACGGCCAATTTTGATTGG
>JBFHGV010000689.1:0-2301 GCA_041582955.1 Arenibacter sp. | reverse complement strand
GGGAAGATCTACCAAAGTGTCTATAGTTATGCCGTCCCCCAATTCATCTTGAAGCGCTGCTAACAGAACCTTATGATCTACCACACTGGTCGTTCTGGCATCTATGGTAAATCCGGCATGATCGGGAACGGAATTGATGTTTAACCCGCCAAATACCTGTCCCACATTAAGAGTGGACAATCCCAACAACGGATCTTTTTCATCCCTAAAATTAAATTGCTTGGCCTTTAATATAGCATGTGCTACTTTATAGATTGCGTTCTCACCAAGGTGGGGCATAGAAGAATGGGCCGTAACCCCAGTAGCGGTCAATCTTAGATAAAGCCCTCCTTTATGACCTATGGCAGGGATATTGGCCGTTGGCTCCCCAACAATCAACCCACTGGCCCTTCCCAGATTCTTGTAAGTGGCCACTAGATCATTTGCTCCCTGACATCCCAATTCTTCCCCCGAGGTAAGCACTAAACGCACTCCTCCGACGGGGGTTCCTTCCTCAAAGGCCTGAATAGCAGCCAAAACCATGGCCGCTACTCCACCCTTCATGTCACTGGAACCACGTCCATATAATTTTCCATCCAAAACCTGTCCGCCGAACGGGTCCATACTCCATTTCCTATCTCCCAAAGGAACCGTATCAAAATGCCCTGTGAACACTATTGGAAATGTATCGTTAGACAATCCCTTTTCCGCAATCACATGCAATCTATCTCCTTCAAAAGGAACATAAGCTATATCAAACCCATTTTCCCTCAAAAGGGATCCCATAAATTTGGCAATGGCATACTCATTTCCAGGGGGATTCACCGTATCAAAGGCTATAAGCTCCTGTGTCAATTTTACTACCATGTTTTTTGATCCATCCATTATCCTTTAATTAATTACAGATACAACTAGTGTACTTAGTTTGATTACCAAAAAATAGACCATCGCCACAATGAGTACAAACCCAAATACAGCAATCAAATTTTGTTTTTTGGTATTTCGGAACTTTCCCATGATTTCACTATTATTCAGTATAAGGTACATTCCGCCCGCTATAAATGGAACCGCCAAAATGGTAGACGCCTGTGCCAGGATCAGTGCGTATATAACATCCCCCCGGAAAAATACGGCAACCAGCATTCCCAAGATCAAAATAATAGCAGTAAAGACCTTCGGCATCTTTTGGTTCATCGAGCGACCCAATCCGAAACCATCCGACAACAGTCCTCCACCTATTACCGCATTCACCATAAGGGAGGAAAAGGCAGCTGCACATAGCCCGAGGCTAAAAATTATCTTGGCATAACTTCCAAAAAGTGCTTCCAATTGTATGGCCATATCGGCAGCGGATTTTACACTAATTCCCTGAGGATGCAACGCAGCAGCAGAGGTAACAATTATCAGCATTGATATGAGGGCCAAAAAAAACACGCCCATGTTGCTTTCGTTCACACCACGTCGCAGGTGGCCAATATCCCAACCTTTGTCCTTTACCAGATATGATTGATAAATGGCCCCGTTGATTGCAAAAGTAGTGGCCACAAGAGCCGAAATAATATCCATATTCTCAAACTTAAAGGACATGGGCGAAAATCCTTTCACCACCTCAACCATATCGGGCTTGGTAAGCAAAAGATTGACTAAAAATGCCACAATCATGATCATCACTAATAACATCATCAACTTTTCCAACACTTTATACAGGTTTTTGGCCCAAAAAAGCAATATAATAGCCAACAACGTAAATACAACCGGCCAAATATGTTCGTCTATCCCCGTAATTCCCTCCATACCTATTCCAATCCCCAAATTATTTCCAAACTGGAAACAGGAAGCTGAAATAAAGGAGGAAACCCCTATGATCATGGCAAACCAACGACCATATGTATTGGAAATCGTCTGTAGTATAGATTCCTCATTCGTCAATCCGAAACGAACGGCCATGGAAGTATATACCATCATACAGATTGCTGCCATTACAATGACCCATAAAAACGAATACCCCTGTGCCGAACCCACACTGGAAGACACTGCTATACTGCCCGGGCCCAACACCACCGAGGCAATTATAAATCCAGGCCCCAATGACCTTATCAATTCTTTAATTTTCATGTATTTAGGTTTATTTTCATGGAATCTGTACTATTGATATTTGAATTAAGACCCCCGTCAAAATAATCGGTAAAAAATATTTAAAATGTTCAGGCCTCATATTTCTGAACTCCTAGTCCTATTTTTTCACTTGCTGTTCCTTTGTAGGGTTTTTAGGTTCTGGCCAGTTCAAATGCTCGTGTAGAAATTTAAAAGTTCCTTCCCCGT
>JBFHGV010000688.1:0-2309 GCA_041582955.1 Arenibacter sp. | reverse complement strand
CCAGAACTTGGAAGCAGATAAATTAAGTGCAATAGATGCCATTACAAGACCTAGTCCGCCTTATGAGGACCCTTCCTATGGAATGGGTAAAGTAGGGTATCCCGCTATTAGTATGTCTGCCTACTCTGCATTGGTTTTCTGTAAATGGTTGAGTACGGTTACCGGTAGGTTCTATAGACTGCCAACGGAGGCTGAATGGGAATATGCGGCCAAGGCCGGAACCAATACGGCCTATTCGTTTGGAGATGATGTTTCTAAAATAGATGATTACGCCGTGTATTATAAGAATGCCAATAATCAATATGCCAAGGTGGGTACCAAGCTTCCCAATCCTTGGGGTCTTTATGATATGCACGGAAATGTTGCGGAATGGACATTGGATGAATACAAGGAAAATGCCTATGCCATAACAGAATCCAAAAACCCATGGGTACAACCTACTGTAATACATCCACGTGTAATCCGAGGAGGGTCTTGGGATGACGATGCTGACGTTTTAAGGTCTTCTGCCAGAGTAGCATCAAGTTTAAAACTGCAAAAGAGGGATCCGCAGATACCAAAAAGTTTTTGGTGGAACACGGATTCTAATTTTATTGGGTTTAGATTGGTAAGCCCCAAAGAGCAGCCAACGGAAGAAGAACAGAAATTGTTCTGGCAAACTGTGTTGGACGAATAGACATAAATTTTCATCAATACAATAATAACAAACCAACGGTATGCAAAATAGACTTTCTTTATTAGTAGCATTGTTTATGGTTCTTGTGGGCCATTCGCAAGAATCTTTTTCCTTAAGCAGTACAAGTACCCTTAAGATAAATGGCAGCTCTACAATTCATGATTGGACGGTAGAGGCCAATTCCATAAAGGGAAGTATGGAAATTAAAGGAGAAGAGATTAAGGAATTGTTGTTTCAGGTAGATGTAGCAAAAATTAATAGTGAACGCGGTGCCGCAATGGATAAGAAAATGCACGCTGCCTTAAAGAAGGAAGAGCATCCACAAGTATCTTTTAAGCTACAGGAGGCAAAGAAAGTTCCAGAGGCTGTTAATACCGTAAATCTTAAAGGGCTGCTTACCATAGCCGGAGTGGGCAAGGAGGTTGAGATAACATCCCAGTTTCAAAATGTAGATGGTAATTACACATTTAAAGGTGCCAAGGAAATAACATTACAGGATTTTAATATGGTTCCGCCAACGGCCATGTTTGGTCAAATAATTGTTGGTGACGATGTTACCGTAGATTTTGATTTGGTTTTTGCAAAGAAATAAAGGTATAGCGGGTATTTTACAGCCTTCATTCAGGCACCTATATTAAATCTTATAACCTTATGATGGGGCTTGTTCCCCAGCATAAGGTTTTTTGTTTATTAAAGCTATGCTCTTGGATCAGTTATTTGTTTTTAGTTGTTCCTCCCTAAATTTGCCAGGGGTCTTGCCAGTATGGTTCTTAAATGTCCTTGTAAAGTAGGAAAGGTTCTCCAGTCTTACCTTTTCGGCAATACGTTTTAAGGAGTCATTGGTGGAAAGTAGAAGCAACTGGGCCCGCTCTATTCGCTTGGATTGGATGTATTTATTGGGGCGCATACCAAAATTTTGATTGAAGACCCTGGAGAAATGGTCGGTGTTTAAATGACAAAAGGCGGCCAATTGCTTTACTGTTAAATGTTCGTGTAGGTTAGAGTGGATGTAGTTAAGGACCATCCCAAATTCCTTTTTTATATTGCTCTTGCCTTTTTGTGCATTGGTACCCTCTACAAACCTTGAGAGTAATATTCTTAATATGGCATGGGTTTCCAAATATTCGGATAGGCTTAAATCTACATTTCTCTTTTCAAAATCCATTATGGAGGGCCTATTGTCATATATTTTAGGGTTGTCGTTCTCCAATTGTCTATTGGGGTTTAATTCCAATAGGCGTTTAAAGTAATAAAGGTCCATGGGGCTGGCCTTTGCCTCATAGCTAAAGCTACCGTAATTAAATATGGAGTAACCATTTTTTAATTCTTCCAAACAACTAATATAATACTGTTCATGATAGTCGTCACATTTGTATCTGCCAAAAGTATAACTGGAAACGCCCTAAAGTCGGAAATGATTCGGCGGACTATGTTAGCACCACATCATGAGGACTTTATGCCTCCTGAAGGGAAGACTCCATTGACCGATGAAGAAAAGTCCATTTTATCATTCTGGATAGAAAAGGGGAATGCCGATTTTAAGGTTACCATGGCCAATTTGGAAACCCCGGAAGAAATAAAAAGCATTGCATCCCTGATGTTGGGATTGGAAGATGAAACCGGTAAAAGTGGT
>JBFHGV010000687.1:0-2315 GCA_041582955.1 Arenibacter sp. | reverse complement strand
TTTTTGGCCTATCTAATAGGAAGCGACCGATTAATACAATACATTACCGATGGTCCCATACAGCATATAAGCACCATTGTTTCACTATTGATTTTTACGGCCGTATTCTATTTCGTATTCGCTTGGTTCAGGGAACAGGTTTGTATTATTGCCTGTCCCTATGGAAGGATGCAGGGTGTATTGCTAGACAACAAATCCATTGTGGTAGCCTATGACCATAAAAGGGGCGAGGCCGAAAAAGGAAGAAAGAAATTCAGAAAAGGGGAAGATAGACAGGCCATGGGGCATGGTGACTGCATAGATTGTTTTCAGTGTGTAAATGTTTGCCCAACAGGCATAGACATCAGAAATGGCACCCAATTGGAATGTGTTAACTGTACCGCCTGTATTGACGAATGCGATACCATTATGGAGAAGGTAAACCTACCCAAAGGGCTTATCCGCTATGCCAGTGAGGACAATATAGAAAAGAAATCCAAATTCTCATTTACACCAAGACTTAAAGGGTATACCGCGGTACTGGTTATCCTTACTGGTATACTGGTTGGCATGTTGTTTTTGAGGAATGAGGTAGAAGCCAATATTTTGCGCTTGCCAGGGCAATTGTACGAACATAAGGAAGGAAATATTATCAGCAATGTATTTACCTACAAACTGGTGAACAAAACCACCGAGGACATACCGGACGTAAGCTTTAGGTTGTTATCCCACAATGGGACCATATCCTTGGTACGACATGAGAATTTTGTTGTCCCCGCCCAAGAATTGGCTGAAGGCACCTTATTTATAGAAATCAACAATTCGGCATTGGAGGGCGACAAGAACAAATTGAGAATCGGCGTCTATAGCGGCGACAAATTAATTGAAACGGCCACTGCTAGGTTTTTGGCTCCACGAAGCTATAGGTGATAGAACTGAAAGGGAATCGTTTAAAATTAACAATCACCATATTGATCCCAATAGGAATGGGGTGAATGACAAATATAATAAGTTATGAAAATTAATTGGGGAACAGGAATAGTATTGGCCTTTATAGGATTTATAAGTTTTATACTATTCTTTGTAGTGAGAATGAGCATGGACCACAAGGCCAATCATGACCTGGTCACCGAGAATTACTATAAGGCCGAACTGGGATACCAAACAGAAATTGATGCAGAAAACAACGCCCTGGCAAAAGAGGCGGAACTTGCTATAAACAAAACCCCCGAAGGCTTGATCCTGCAATTTCCGAAAAATTTGGATTTTAAAGAAATTAAAGGCTCAGTGTCCCTTTATAGACCATCTAACAAGCACTTGGATTTTGACTTACCCATAAGTCTTTCCCAAGACTATTTGCTCATACCTGACAATCGTTTGTTGGATGGTCGCTGGGACATTAAAGTTTCCTGGGAATACAAAGGGGAGGAATACCTTTTTAAGGAAAAGACAACCTATTACAAGAACTAAAAAAGTCTAAGGCCGCAAGCCTAATAAATTTAAACTATGTTGTTATCTGCCATAATAATAGGTCTGATGGGAAGTTTCCACTGTGTAGGGATGTGCGGCCCCATTGCCTTTATGTTGCCGGTAGACCACAACAAACCCACCAAAAAACTATTACAGGTTTTTTTATACCATATGGGCCGACTCACCTCCTATAGTATTATAGGGCTAATTTTTGGTTTTTTGGGAAAAGGACTTTACGTATTTGGGCTTCAGCAAAAACTTTCTATTATCATTGGGGTGCTTATGATAACCATTATTCTTATTCCCCATAAGACTTTTGGCCAATACAATCTTTCCAAGCCCATATACGCTTTACTGTCCACTATTAAAAACCGATTGGGAAAGGAATTAAAAAAGAAAACCCCAGATACCTTTATAACCATAGGCCTACTTAACGGGCTATTGCCCTGTGGGCTGGTATACATGGCCCTTTTTGGAAGTATGGCCACCGCCAACCCGTGGACAGGAGCCTTGTACATGGCCTTATTTGGCCTTGGAACCATTCCTTTGATGACCGCGGCAGTGTATTTTAGCAGCTTATTAAAAGGTAGCGCCAAAAAATCGGTGCAGCGATTAATTCCAATAATCGTAGTTGTTATTGGCCTGCTATTTATATTGCGAGGTCTGGGGTTGGGAATTCCCTATCTTTCCCCAGAGCCGGTTACAGCAGTAGTTTCTAGCCAAATAGATTGCCGTTAACTCCCTATTACTGCTGCAAATCAAATTTGTAGCAGTTGTATAAATAGTGTAATTTTCTAGTGCCTTGCCCCCTGTTGTTGCCCTATGGGATTAAATTGAACAATGGCCAGGTGTAACCATACCTTAAA
>JBFHGV010000686.1:0-2316 GCA_041582955.1 Arenibacter sp. | reverse complement strand
TAAAAATTGTTGAATTTCGTTTTCCCTGTTAAAGATTTTGGCACTTAAGGTACCCTCTTCGTTTAAAAGTATCTGCACTTCCACATCTCCGGCCACTACTGTTTCGGACACCCCTCCTACCGGCACCCCTACCCGGCCGTTGAGCAAGACCCTATCACTTAGCTGGGTAGACAATGTTACCCCTATCCTATTCTCGGTTTGTATATCGGTACTTCTATCCAGTATACCCTGTTCATAGGACAGCCCTAGATTTAGTTTATCATTGTCACCAGCTAGGAGAGAATTTAAGATCCCCGAGGCAGATTGCAGCAAATTTCCTGTTACGGCCTGCTGGTTTATACCGGTCTGTTCATTTACAAAAGAGCCCTGTGCCAATAAAAACAAGGCATTTTTTTCGGCGATAGTAGGATCTTGCAGCCTATATTCCAGCTCGGACTTCACAATGGAATTGGTGCCTGGGAAGTCGATACTCCAGTCTATGACCGGACTTTGCAGTTCCCCGGTCAACCGCACCACCACATCTGTAGGAATACGGCTGGTATACCCTGAATTATCCAACAAGGGCGCAGGGTTTGCATTTAACGAATACACCGCTTCCATATTTAATTGGGCCGCTAAGGGTTCTTTTTCCCAGGTAATGTTACCACCAGGTCTCACCTTAAAGGTCTTATCCACTATACCTCCAAACTTATAATGGAACTGCCCTGTCACCACTACAAAATCACCGTACATATTAAATTTGCCATTGGTATTGATCTCTATAAACAAGATACCCGCCCCCGTACCTTTTAAGGAACTTCCAGTTTTGGTGTCTACCACTATTTCCACTTCCGCATCCGGAGTTACGTCTAGGTTAAATGCCAATTCCAGCCCCTCTACCTCTTTCAGCACCCGTTGCTCCGCATCTTCTTCCTCTACTATCTTGTCCACGAAATTTATAAAGGAAAAATCGCCTACACTGGCCACATCACTAATGGGTATTTTTAGGGAGGTCCCCTTTGCCGTGGCACCGTCAACATTTATGGTCAGGGCATTGGTTGGTCCAAAGATCTCCCCTGTACCGTTTAAATATCCAGTTCCGTAATACAGAACTTCCTCCTCAAAGGGGGTGTTCAAGATCAAAAACCGGTCGTTATTGGTATCCACATCCAGATCCAAACTCCAGTCCTTAAAAAAACTATGTGTTATACTACCGTCCAGTGTAGCCTTGGTATTCATGGCAATATCGGTAAGCTTTATTTCTTGAAAATTGAAAGATTGACCAGTTAACCTTACCCTGGAATAGGGAGCAAAGCTGTAATCTACATTAAGATAAGGTATGGCAATACCAGCCTCATTTAAGCTAAGCACACCACTCATATTGGGGTTGTTTACCGGCCCCTTTATGATTGCGCTGCCCTGAAGTTGCCCCCTTATGTTTGTAATGACACCTTCCCCCAAGGGACTAAAAGGTTCCAGATTAAATTTATTGAAATCTACAATAAGGTTGGCCTGTGGAATCTCCTCCCTGTTAGAGATATTGCCCACCACACTAAACTTTTCCCCTGCCTGATCTACTATGGATGAATTCACAACAAAATCCGTCAGGTCCCTATTACCCACAATCCCAATGGAAAGGTCGCCCAAGGTTGTGCCATTTATCCCAAAATCGCCTATGCTCAAATTGGAAGAAGGCAGATATATATTGTTTTTTTGCAGAACATTCAAGGTGCCGTTGACCTCCCCCTGCAATTTGAGACTGTCTATGGCCGGAGTTATTTTGTTGAGCGATACAATTTTAAACTGTAACTCAATATCCTTATAGGTAGAATCTGCCAACTGCCCCCTAAGCCTTATACGTTCTTCTTCGCTATTGTTCATCACAATCTCCTCTATGGTAATACTATCCAAGGTTTTGTTTAGAATTACCTTATTCTTCGTATTGCCCTCCTTATTTAGGATCCATTTATTCCCCTTAAAACTGATATCGGAGGTCTTTAAACCTATTACCGACTTGTTTTCCTTGGTAAAGGTGTGGTAAAAGTTTAGGTTGTAACTGTCGTTGTACTCGCTACCCCCTCTAAATTCTGTCCTAAAGAACAAGGTATCCTTTAGCGTTGTGTTGATCAGGTTAAAGTCCTTCACATCATAATAGGGCGTAGCCAGGTCCCCAATAGAAACATAGGTGTTGAAGAGTGGATTTTTATTGTCTACCTTAACATCTATACTGTCTAGCTCATTGCCGTATGCAACAATACTTGGGGATTTAAACGTAAGCTTAAAATCACCTTCATCAGCAATTATATTTCCCTTAATAAAGGTATTGGGATCAAACTT
>JBFHGV010000685.1:0-2318 GCA_041582955.1 Arenibacter sp. | reverse complement strand
TTTAGGAAGACCATTGTTTTGATCACTGCCTAGAAAAGTTAAAACTAGTCTTTTTCAGCAATAAAGGCTTCCAGTTGTTTTACCATTTCCTTACTTCCACAAAATAGAGCCTCCCGTTGGTGAAGCGTTGTAGGTACTACATCAAGAATTCTTCCCGATCCCGTTGAAGCCACACCATTGGCCTGTTCGGTTAAAAAGGCCATAGGGTTACATTCATAAGTCAAGCGTAGTTTGCCCTTTTGTGTTGGTCCTATTCTAGGGTACATATAGATACCTCCCTTAATAATATTTCTATGAAAATCAGAAACCAATGAACCTATATACCTTGAGGTGTACGGTCTATTGCCTTCTTCTTTTTGGCAGTATTTGATATACTTTTTCACCCCATTCGAAAAATGTACGTAGTTACCCTCGTTGACAGAATAGATGTTGCCCTGTTCCGGGAATTGCATATTGGGATGGGAATGATAAAAGGTACCCAAAGCAGGATTTAGCGTAAAGCCATTTACGCCGTTGCCAGTACTGTATACCAAAATGGTTGATGTGCCATACATAATATAACCAGCAGCAACCTGATTTTTACCCGGTTGTAGAAAATCTTCTAATTGAACGGGCTGCCCCACAGCTGAAATTCTTCTATATATGGAAAATATTGTTCCAACCGATGCATTGACGTCAATATTGGAAGAGCCGTCAAGCGGATCGATAAGCACTACATATTGATTGTTGTTTTTGCCATCGTGACTATTTACAGCAATAAAGTCATCCTCTTCTTCAGAGGCTATACCACAAACAATACCTCGTTGTTTTAAGGTTTGTATAAACTTTGTGTTGGCATATACGTCCAATTTCTGCTGATTCTCACCTTGTATATTGGTGTTGCCGGCATCGCCCAATATATCTACCAACCCTGCCTTGTTTACTTCGTGATTGGTAATTTTGGCAGCCAGCCGAATGGCGTTTATAAGTTTGGAGAGCTCTCCGGTAGAATAGGGAAAGGCAGCTTGATTTTCAAAAATAAATTCTCCTAGGGTTTGTTTTTGATTGGTCATGGAATAGGGTGTTTAGTTTTTAATCTATGTTATTGTTAAGGACGCCATTCCCCAGATGCCTACACTTTTCATATACACGGAATACCCAGGAAAAAACTCACTTTTTATTACGGGTGATAAATTGGGGCTCATTAGCCATAGCCTTAATATAGTAGCTTTTTTAGATTTATTAAAACTTTGTGGTTAGATTTATCTGATTTCTAGTTTTAAGGTAGATAAAACACAGTTTTTAAGTCTTTTGAAACTGGGCTATTGTCCGAGTTGGTTTCCATTATGTCTGCCATATATTCCCACCATTTTTTACAAATTTCGGTATTGGCAATGGCATGCCATTTTTCTTCGGATTCCAATTCGACATAACCAAATAAGAAATCGGTTTCACTATCAAAAAAAATACTGTAATGATGAACCCCGTGATTTTTTAGTACCTCTTTCAGCTCCTTCCAAATAGGATTGTGTCTTTTGGCATATTCTTCTATTTTCTCCGGATAGACCTTCATTTTAAATGCTTTTCTTATCATTTTTAGTTTTTTGTATGGGTTGATGTAAACAAACTGAAACTATCTTGGATCCAATTTTGATAAAAATAAGCCTTCAAGTAAATTTACGTATCCTGTACAGTGCTGATAATATGTGCTATAATCCCTAAAGAAAGTTTTTGCAGCATAGTACAGGATGCATTTGTCGGGAATGCAGGTTAATATTGATTTATTGATCTTTATTTCCATTTTGCACAATTAATTAGAAAATATATGAAGACCAAACTTACAATCCTGTTTGTTGCCTTGCCAGGGTATAGTACATTCACATTGTATAGATTGGGGTCTAAAGCTGCCTTTAATACTTGAAACTAAAGCGGGGTATAACAAAAATCTAGTGGACAACATTTTTAAAGATCCGTTATAGCAAGTAGACCAGGAAGATGAAGAACCAGAAGTGGTAAACGATTTAAGGAATAGGTGGGAAGCCTTATGGAATCCTATAATAAATAAGAGAAATAAGCATGAAAAAAAGCAGTTATATAATCATTTTATTGGGTGTAATCCTTCTTGGGAGTTGTGCTGATAAAAAGAAAACGGAAGAATCCCACCCCCCCGCCAAGCCTAACGTTTTGGTGCTTTTAACAGACCAATGGCGGGCCCAGGCTACCGGTTATGCGGGTGATCCCAATGTGGACACCCCGCATTTGGATAGTTTGGCAGCCATAAGTGTCAATTTTAAAAATGCAGTATCGGGGATGCCGGTCTGTTCCCCGTTTAGGGCATC
>JBFHGV010000684.1:0-2319 GCA_041582955.1 Arenibacter sp. | reverse complement strand
TAAATGAAGACATTCAATCCCCTAACTCCGAACTAGCAAAGTATAGTGGTCAGATCAGAGAATTGGCTAAGAAGTATAAAATAGGATTGGTAGACAGTTATATGTTGTTCCAGAAAATAGCCAAAACAGAAGATTTAAACACCTATATGGCCCAAAGCAATCACATCAACAAAAAAGGCCATCAGGTTGTTGCCAAGGCCATATTGGATCTTTTTAATTCAGAATCAAAATAATTATCCCAATAACACAAAAAATGAAATTCAAACTTTTAATTCTACCCATTATATTTCTAGTGTTTTGTTCCTGTGAGAAAGAACAAACCAAAGAAATAGACCTATCCGGGGAGTGGCAATTTCAAATTGATTCCCTGGACCAAGGGATAAAGGAACAATGGTTCACCAAAAAATTATTTGAAAGCGTTCAATTACCCGGCTCCATGGCCGAAAATGGTAAGGGCAACGATATTACATTGGATACACATTGGACAGGAAGTATGTGGAACGATAGCCTGTGGTACAAAGATTCAAAATATTCTAAATACCGGCAGCCTGGCAACATCAAAGTATCATTTTGGTTAAGCCCCGAGAAAGTATATACCGGGCCCGCATGGTACCAGAAGAAAGTTAGTATTCCCAAATCCTGGAACGGGCAGCAAATCGATCTAAACTTAGAACGTGCACATTGGGAAACTACTGTTTGGATCGACGAACAAATGGTAGGAATGCAAAATAGCCTAGGAACACCACACGATTACAATTTGGGGGACTATTTGACTCCCGGCGAACATACCATTACCGTACGAGTGGACAATAGAGTGAAGGACATTGATCCAGGTGTTGATGCTCACAGTATTTCGGACAATACCCAAACCAACTGGAACGGTATTGCTGGTGACATTAAATTGACTGCCAGGTCACCTATTAACTTCCAAAACATAAAAATCTTCCCCAATGTGACCCGTAAAATAGTTACCGTTAAGGGGAGCTTGAGAAATTATTCTGGGAGTGCCCAAGAGTGTGAAATTATTCTGCAAGCCAGTGAAGTGGGTGGCTCGCAAAAGAAATTACCAGAAACAATCAAGAAGATTGATATCGATTCTGAGGGGCAGTTTGAAATAGAGTATCCAATGGGAGATTCTCCCCTGCTTTGGGATGAATTCAACCCCAACTTGTACACCATGCAGTTGCGAGTGGAATCAAAACTGGGGATTGAACAAAAAAAGGTCACCTTCGGCATGCGGGATTTTAAAGTTAATGGTAAGCACTTTTCCATCAATGGCCGTCCTGTCTTCATGCGCGGAACCTTGGAGTGTTCCATATTTCCATTGACCGGGTATCCGCCCACCAATGTAGAGGAGTGGAAGAGTATTCTCAAAACTATCCAGGATTATGGATTAAACCATATGCGATTTCATTCCTATTGCCCACCAGAGGCTGCTTTTGAGGCCGCTGATGAAATGGGTGTATATCTTCAGGTAGAAGCTTCGGCCTGGGCCAACATCGGTGATGGAAAACCAATAGACCAATGGATTTACAAAGAGGCCGAGGCTATTATAGATGCTTATGGCAATCACCCATCCTTTGTAATGATGGCATATGGCAACGAACCTTCCGGGGATAACCACGCGGCATACCTAGAAGATTTTGTGGAGCATTTTAAGAATATGGATAACCGCAGGTTATATACCAGTGGGGCTGGTTGGCCTTTATTGGATAATTTGGATTATTACAATCATAAGGGGCCCCGCATCCAAGGATGGGCACAAGAACTTAATAGTATAATCAATGCAGAACCACCACAAACAGCGTTCGATTATGATCAATTAATCCAAGAAACGCCAATGCCTTATGTAAGTCATGAAATGGGACAGTGGTGTGTATATCCCAACTTCAAGGAAATGTCAAAATACACAGGGGTCTTAAAACCTAAAAACTTTGAAATATTTATGGAGACCTTGGAAGATAATCACCTGGGCCACTTGGCCGATAGCCTCTTGCTGGCCTCGGGTAAACTACAAGTACTTTGCTATAAGGCCGATATTGAAGCCGCCCTACGCACTAAGGACATGGCAGGTTTTCAGTTATTGGATCTCCATGATTTTCCAGGACAAGGAACTGCCCTGATTGGAGTGTTGGACGCCTTTTGGGAAGAAAAAGGATATGTAACGGCCGATGAGTTCCGGGAATTTAACTCCGAAACAGTTCCATTGGCCAGACTTGCCAAACGCATATTTTTGAACAACGAAACCCTAAAAGCCAAAATTGAAGTTGCCCATTACGGAGCAACACCATTGAACGATATCACCCCAACCTGGGAGCT
>JBFHGV010000683.1:0-2326 GCA_041582955.1 Arenibacter sp. | reverse complement strand
GGGAACTGTTTTTCAAGGGATGCATAGCCAAGTATTGTACGGTCCAAAATTTCTTTTTTCGTATAAGGCACTTCAACAATTTGGGTACTGTCATGGGTAATTTGAAATTGGGTTTCGTTAGTTTTTTGAATTAGTTTACCTACCAGTTTTATCAAATCTTGTTCATTTTGTGATCCCTTTATCTCCAGGGTTTTGGCCAAGGGCTCACGATAATAGTTTAGTCCCCACATTAGATTAAATGTACAATAGGCAACAGATAAAATCATAACAACATCCCTTAGAAAACCTAGGGGTTTTTGTTTAATGGTATGTCTGTATATTATTAAATACCTTATTCCTAAAATTATCAGAAGGCCATAGATGATATCGCCTACAGAAAATGGCACCCAACCCAATGCGGCACGCCAGACACCAGAAATAAAGGGGTAAAATCCCTTACTGTAATAGGTTTCTATGAATTCGGGATAACTTCCTAGCCACTTTACCACTATTATTTGTGGAAGCAATGAAAGCGCAATGACATTTTTTATTTTGTTGTTCATCCGGCCAAAAATAATCAATAATCTAGCAAGGTTATTTTTCTATCAGTATTTTTGAATCTTAAAGTAAAGATATGAATGAGGAAATACGGGACTTAGAGCCCAAGGAAATTTGGAACAAATTTGCAGATTTAAACGCAGTACCAAGACCTTCAAAGCATGAAGAGAAAGTAATTCAATTCATGTTAGACTTTGGAAGAGGCTTAGGTTTAGAGGTTTCCAAGGATTTGGTTGGTAATGTAATTATTAAAAAACCTGCCACCAAGGGAATGGAAAATAGAAAGACCGTTATCCTGCAGTCCCATTTGGATATGGTGCACCAAAAAAATGCGGATACCGTTTTTGATTTTAGTACCCAAGGAATAGAAATGTTCATTGATGGGGATTGGGTCAGGGCAAAGGGAACTACATTGGGAGCGGACAATGGTCTTGGTGTGGCAACAATTATGGCCTTATTGGAGAGCAGGGAAATCCCGCACCCCCCATTGGAAGCTTTGTTTACCATAGATGAAGAAACTGGTATGACGGGGGCTAAAGGACTGCAAGGGGGATTATTGCATGGAGAAATCCTTTTGAATCTCGATACTGAGGAAGATGATGAAATTGATATAGGTTGCGCAGGGGGAATAGATGTAACGGCCAAAGGTACTTACAATCTGGTTGCCCATACCAAAGGATATACCGCCTACCAAATTGCTGTAAAGGGATTGTCCGGAGGACATAGTGGAATGGACATACATAAGGGGCTTGGAAATGCCAATAAGATTATGAACACGTTGTTGTTACTGGGGCAGGAGCAGGTTAATCTTAGGATTATGGAAATAGACGGAGGTGGTTTAAGAAATGCCATCCCGCGCGAAAGTGTTGCCTTGGTGGCGCTAAAGAGTACAGAGTCCGATAAATTTAAGGACTTGTTCCAGACTTGGTCAATGAATTTGAAGGCAGATTTTAGTGCTACGGAACCTAATCTTAGTATAGAGGTGATACCCTTAACGGTCCCAGTTTCCCTAATGGAGACCCAAGCCCAGAATGCTTTGTTATTGGCTATGAAAAATGCCCATAACGGAGTGTATGCAATGAGCAAGGCTATGGCAGATTTGGTAGAGACCTCTAACAATATTGCTAGAGTAGAAGTAAAAGATGGAACCATAAAAATAGCATGTCTAACAAGATCTTCGGTAGAGGCGGGAAAAAATGAACTGGCCAATAAGCTCAAGGAAAATTTTGAAAAGGCCGGTTATGAGGTTTCTTTAACTGGAGACTACCCTGGATGGCAGCCCAATCCCGGTTCCGAGGTGCTCAAGCTTTTACATGCCAAGTACCTAGAATTGTTCAAGGAGCAACCAAATGTTGTGGCCTGTCATGCTGGATTGGAGTGTGGAATTCTTGGGCAGAATTACCCAGAGGTAGACATGATCAGTTTTGGTCCTACCATAAAAGGCGCCCATTCCCCCGATGAGCGGGCCAGTATATCGTCTGTCCAAAAATTTTGGAAATTCATTTTAAAGGTATTGGAAGAAGCACCAATCAAGGGCTAAGCTGCTCGCTTTACAATAGCTGTAGGCCAAGTGTTCATTTTTTGGGTGATGCGCTTTTTTACAGCATTTTATGACTTTCGGGACCGTTCAATTTTTTTTGGGAATAGCGTTAAATTTTCTTATATTTAAAGAAGGGTTAAAATTAATATGCTATGGGGATCAAAAGTTTTCAAGGGCCAAGGGTTAAGCAATCCAGTGAGGAGCCACCACTAAGGGTCAAGGATTATATGACCAAAAAGCTAATTACTT
>JBFHGV010000682.1:0-2337 GCA_041582955.1 Arenibacter sp. | reverse complement strand
TTTCACCATATTTTGGATGCGCCAACACCTTAACGAAACCGTCTTTTTCACCAGCAGCGCGTGCACGGCCAAACGCGGCAATGGGAATTTTCGATGTTTTGAAATCAATATTCTTTTTTGTCAGCTCTTGTTCTGTCAAACCCACTGAGGCAATTTCGGGCCAAGTATAAACTACATTAGGGATGGAATTATGGTCCAAAAAGGGTTTTTGACCATCAATGGTTTCTGCAACGAATGTTCCTTCTTCTTCTGCCTTATGTGCTAACATAGCCCCTCCTATTACATCACCGATAGCATAAATGTTTGGGATGTTGGTCTGAAGTTTCTCATTGATCAAAACAAAGCCTTTATTATCGGTTTGAATGCCAATTTTTTCTAATCCCAAATTTTTGGTATAAGGTGTGCGTCCTACCGCAAGCATGGTATAGTCGGATATTTTTTCTTCTTCCTGTCCATGTGCATTTATGAATTGTACCAGTGTTCTATTTTCCAGGTTTTGAACACTGGTGACTTTCGCCCCCAGGTAGACTTGAATGTTATCTTTTTTAAACTTTCTAAATAAGGCCTTTCCAAGGTCTATGTCCATATTGGGCAAAAGGGAATCCTCATATTCTATTATCGTTATTTCGGTACCGATTCGAGCATAAACTGAAGCCAGCTCTACCCCTATTGCCCCGCCACCGATAATAATCATGGATTTGGGCTGTACCCTAAATGACAACGCTTCTGTTGAACTTATAATCCGGTCCTTGTCCAGTGTAATATTTTTAATTGAAGCTGGCTTGGAACCTGTGGCAATAATAGCGTTGTGAAATGCCAATATTTCTTCTCCCTGATCTTTTTTTAATTTAATTTGATTTTTTGAAATAAATGTAGCGATACCTTCGAATACAACTATCTTATTTTTTTTCATCAAGTACTCAAGGCCCCTATTGTTGGATCGGACAACTTCATTTTTTCTTTGGATAAACTTTGGGAAATTAAGTGAGATGTCCGTAATTTCTATTCCAAACTCATTGAACTTCGTGGTGGCATCATGGTAGTGTTCGGAGCTATCCAGCAATGCTTTTGACGGGATGCAACCGACATTGGTACATGTTCCTCCCAATACAGGGTATTTTTCAATTAGCGCAACTTTCTTTCCCAATTGCGCAGATCTAATGGCAGCAACATAGCCGCCGGGTCCAGATCCTATGACGATTGTATCGAATGTATTTTCCATTGATTGAATAATTATTAATTCTCTATTTTTTACTGATTCTGAATGAGTATACTCCAATCTATTAAAAGCTGATGTTGGTATGGATTTAGCTGAACCGGCCAATTTTGATTTTCGCCCTTAAAGGATTGGACTTTCTATAAAGCATCAGATACAATACTTATTGCTTCTTTTAGCCTTGATCGTTTAGCGCCCGGTCCTATTAACCATTATCCGTTTGTTATTTTAAAATTGTAAATGTAGCTGTCAGTCCAACACCAAAACTCTTAGGTAAACTTTTGATTCCTAACAAGGACCTACTGTGCACTCCCTTATCCTGCAAGACCTTATTGAACAAGTCTGAGGCCCCATTTACAACCAATGGAGCGTCGTCCCAGTCTTTGGCACTCCTGTAGTAAGCATAGATGTGGTTTATGCCTTCCAATTTATCATATGCAACATGTTCATTGATTATGGCCAAAACATTAAGTGCGCAAATTTGCATGGCCAAGTATCCGTCATTGGTTGATAGCTCATTTCCAAGTTTGCCCTGATAGTAGAATACACCATCCTTGATTGGAAACTGTATTGCCACATATCCAATACCTCCCCTAATTGTTAAAGGGGAATAATTTCCACCGGGAACAGGGGGAGTTGGCAATGTCAATCCGGCCTGCTCTACCCTTTCTTTAATTGTTGATGCCATTATTGATATTTTGATTTACGTTCATATCTATCTGGATCTGTGGGATTGTCTCATCGTTGGTTTCAGTTTTAAAAAAGTTTGATTTTCCCTTGGCAATGAGCCTAGTTCTTTCATTGTTCCATATATTACACTCGGCATTGACAAATTGTTTGCCTAGTTTCACAATAAATGTTTCCGCGATTATGATTTGATCAGGTTTTGCTACGGAAAAATAATCTATAACATTGTTTATTGTCGTAAAAAAAGAGGGTTCATCAAGTGAAAACATTGTCGCTCCCAAGATGTCATCTATTATTGCAGCGGTTATTCCACCATGCAAGTTTCCTATTGGGTTTAACCATTCTGGCCTTACTTGATATTGGAACACAAGGTTTCCTTTTTGGGCACTAATGATAGTGGGATTTAACCAGCGCATTAGTGGTGATGGCGATAC
>JBFHGV010000681.1:0-2340 GCA_041582955.1 Arenibacter sp. | reverse complement strand
TAAGAATGACCCCACTGTAAACAAGTTGGAAGAAAAAGTGGCCCGTTTATTTGGAAGGGAAGCCGCTCTGTTCTTCCCTAGTGGTACCATGGCAAATCAGACCGCCATTAAGCTGCACACCCAACCAGGTGAGCAATTAATATGTGATAAGTATGCCCACGTTTACAATTATGAGGGGGGCGGTATAAGTTTTAATAGTGGGGTTTCTTGTAAATTGGTAGATGGACACAGGGGGATGATGACAGCGGCCCAAGTAGAGGAGGCCATAAACCCGCCAGATTTTTACCATAGTCCCCTTACCTCCCTGGTGTGCATAGAGAATACCACCAATAAAGGGGGCGGTGCCTGTTGGGATATGGAAGCGTTGAAGCGGATAAAAGCGGTATGCGACCAACATCATCTAAATTATCATTTGGATGGTGCCCGATTGTGGAATGCCCTGGTGGCCAAAAAGGAATCCCCAAAACAATATGGCGAGTTGTTCCATACCATTAGTGTGTGCCTAAGTAAAGGCTTGGGCTGCCCTATAGGATCGGTTTTGATTGGGGACAGGGAAACAATGCAAAAGGCATTACGGGTAAGAAAGGTTTTTGGGGGAGGCATGCGACAGGCAGGGTATCTTGCGGCAGCAGGTATCTATGCGCTGGACAATCAGTTGCAAAGGTTGGAAGAAGACCATAACCGGGCAAAGGAGATAGGCCAGGCCCTACAGACATTGACCTATGTGAAAAAAGTAGAGCCCACAGAGACCAATATTGTAATTTTTGAAATAGATCAATCACAAATTACGACCGACATTTTCCTTAAAAAACTGGAGGAGAAGAATATTCAGATCATCGGTATGGGGCAGGGCAAGTTGCGAATGGTTACCCATATGGATTATACAGAGGCGATGCACCAAAGATTTTTGGATATTTTGAAAACATTATAACCCAATGGCGTCGGGTAACAGGGAGATGCTTGTCTTTAAGTTTTTAATACCGTTTTCCATGCCTGCTTCAGAACTGTATAATTGTGAAGTTCCTATAATATTCCCATCCTTGTCCTTTAGTATGAAAAGGAATTTTCCATCATAATTTGTTTTGCGCTCAAAAACGGTGGATTGGGCAATCAGATTTTTTAGATTGGAGATGGTATGGTCCATGGCAGTCCTACTGGAGTATGCTACACTGTTCAGAATGGTCTGTCCGCTTTCCGATTGCAGACTAAAGGTGTATAAGCTATCCGATTCCTGATTAATTTTTAGCATGTCCGATGGCAACTTTTTTTAAAGTTACACAAAATATATGAATCTGTAATTTGGACGGGATAAATTAATAATAGTTTAATGTTTTCTTTGAAATGGTTGATTTTATAGGGTAACCCCCCCCTACATGCTTAGGCTGTGTGATGGACTATAGACCTAGAGCACGCTGAAATAATAGAAATTAAGATCTAGCTAATCTGAAGGGGGCAAAAAACAAAAACGGTTTAGCTAGGGATTTTGCTAGCCTAATACCTCAAAAAAAAGGCGCGGTAAAGCAATTTTAATCAATACTTTACTGCGCCCTCCCTTGCGGGTTATAATTTATTATTCGTCTATTTTTGGTAGGCCAAAAGTGTCTACCACATAATCTATATCCTTATCACCCCTACCACTTAAGTTGACCAAAATGGATGATTGGGGATTTTGCTGTGCCAGTTTAATGGCGTAGGCTACTGCGTGGGCACTTTCCAAGGCGGGGATAATACCTTCTAGTCGACTCAATTCATAAAAGGCGTCAACTGTTTCCTGGTCGGACACCACGTCATAGGTAACCTTGCCCATATCCTTCAGCATACTGTGTTCTGGACCTACACCAGGGTAATCCAAACCACTGGCTACGGAATGAACGGCTCCCGGTTCTCCCTTGTCATCTTTTAACATATAACATTTAAAGCCATGTATCACCCCTGGGCTGCCCAAGGTCATAGTTGCGGCGTGCTCGCCGTACTCCATGGACCTACCGCCTGGTTCCACGCCGTACAAGCTACATTCCGCATCCTCCATAAAAGCAGAGAAGATGCCCATGGCGTTACTACCGCCTCCCACGCAGGCAACCACCTGATCTGGCAATTCCCCGGTCATTTCAAAAAATTGATCCTTGGCCTCAATGCCTACCACACGTTGAAAGTCGCGTACCATCATTGGAAAGGGGTGCGGGCCTACCACAGATCCAATGCAGTATATGGTATTGATAGGGTCTTTTAAATAGGCTTCAAAAGCCGAGTCTACAGCTTCTTTCAATGTTTTTAAACCGTGGGAAACCGGAACTACCTTTGCTCCCAATATTTTCATTCTAACTACATTGGGATGTTCTT
>JBFHGV010000680.1:0-2343 GCA_041582955.1 Arenibacter sp. | reverse complement strand
GCCTTCTTTAACTCCTTGGATTGCTGAATGGCCCATTCTATCCCCACCTGCCTTACCGCGGCATTATTGGCACAACCTTCCACTGCATCTATCAAATCTTGGGGCAAATCTATCTTAAACACCTGTGGCAACAACTGTAAATGTCGTTTTACGGCAATAGGTTTTATACCTGGTATAATAGGAACATTGATTCCCATTTCCTTTGCAGCTTCCACAAATTCAAAATACTTCTGATTATCAAAAAACATTTGGGTCACTACATAATCCGCACCGGCATCCACCTTTTCCTTTAAGCGCCTAAGATCGGTTGTCAGGGACGGAGCTTCCAAGTGTTTTTCCGGGTAACCCGCCACTCCAATACAAAAATTGGCCTTGTTAACAATCTCTACCCTATCATGCAAGTAACTACCACAATTTAAAGCGTATATCTGTTTAACCAAATCAGAGGCATAGCAATGCCCTCCCTTGGTGGGGCTAAAATACTGTTCCCCTTTCATGGCATCGCCACGCAGTGCCATCACATTTTCAATACCTAGATATTGGCAATCTACCAATACATACTCCGTTTCCTCCTTGGTAAAACCACCACATAGAAGGTGGGGTACGGTATCTACCCCATACTTGTGCTGTATGGAGGCACAAATACCAACAGTACCGGGCCTCATACGGGTAAGTTTTTTATCCAACAACCCATCCCGCTCAATATAGACATACTCCTCCCTGGAGGTGGTAACATCAATAAACGGTGGGTTAAACTCCATTAAAGGGTCTATATTATCATATAGCTCTTGAATACTCCTACCCTTTACAGGTGGTATGATCTCAAAGGAAAACAAGGTCTTCCCCTTGGCATTTTTTATGTGTTCTGTAACTTTCATCGCATCTCCCTAAGTCCTCCCCAAACGGTAAGGCCCTTATTTGGTTTATATTATACAATTCTATTTTTATTCTATTTTGGCATTCCCCATCCCCTCCTTATCCATCGGGGTTGGGGCCGGGCTATCCACTGTATTTTTTTATGCCCTTCATAAAAAAGATGCCGTTCCTATCCCTAATGCAGAAAACCACTATGTACCTGTAGGTTCCAATTTTATTGTTCTGCACCTCCCAAGAAAAGGAACTTTTCGTAATCTTTTTTGTTCTAGACCTACAAGGTTTTAAAAACCTTGCAGGTCCAACCAAAAAACCTTGCGGGTCCAATCAATGGTCCTGGCTATTCATCCGCAATATTGGGCGCCAACCACTTGCTTGCCTCCTCCAAGGCTATGTTTTTCCTATCTGCAAAATCGGCCACCTGATCTTCCTTTATTTTGCCCAGACCAAAATACCTTGCTTCCTCATTCCCAAAATAATAACCACTCACGCTGGCCGCTGGCCACATGGCCAAACTGTCTGTTAACTCTACCCCTATCTTTTCCTTCACCTTCAATAAATCCCAGATCGTTAATTTCTCCAAATGGTCCGGACAGGCCGGGTAACCAGGTGCGGGTCTTATTCCCTTATAGGTCTCTTTTATCAATTCTTCATTGCTCAGTACCTCGTCGGCGGCATATCCCCAGTGCTTTGTCCGCACTTCCTTGTGCAGGTATTCGGCAAAGGCCTCAGCAAACCTATCGGCCAGGGCCTTGACCAAAATACTGTTATAATCGTCAAGATTTTTTCGATAACTATCGGCCAATTCATCGGCTCCAAATCCGGTCGACACACAAAAACAACCTATATAATCCTGTACTCCACTATCCTTGGGAGCAATAAAATCGGACAAGGCAAAATTGGGCTTGCCCGCATATTTTTTGGTCTGTTGCCTTAGGGTCCTAAATATATATTCCTGTCCGTTGTGCTCCAAGGAAATATCGTCCTCATTAACCGTATTGGCCGGAAACAGTCCAAAAATGGCTCTTGCCTGGAACAGTTTCTTATCCAATACCTCTTGCATCATTTCCTTTGCATCTGCAAAGAGTTCCTTGGCCTGTTCCCCTACCACCTCATCTTCCAAAATATCGGGATATTTGCCATGTAGCTCCCAACTTCTAAAAAATGGGGACCAATCTATATACGGCACCAGTTTTTCCAAATCCATTTCCTCTATCATCTGAATGCCCAAATTATTGGGTTTTACAATATTGGCTTTGGTCCAATCTAGTTGATATTTATTTTTTCTAGCCTCCGCAAGGGTCAGGTACTCCTTATGCTTGCCCCTGTTTAGGAATTTCTGTCTAAAATCGGCATAATCCAATTTTATATTTTCCTTATACTTCTTTGAGATCTCTTTTTGCAAAAGGTCACCAACTACCGTTACCGCTCTGGAGGCGTCATTTACATGCACTACGGCACTTTTGTATT
>JBFHGV010000679.1:0-2363 GCA_041582955.1 Arenibacter sp. | reverse complement strand
GCTAGGTTCTTCCTAAGCGGGTGCAAATATAATATTTCTTTTTATGTGGTAATCAAATAATTGTACTAAAATTTAATTTTTGCCAATTATTACTGCTCCCTGGTTGTATTAGTGATGTAAAACTGTGGTTGCTAGCGCTTTTTGTTGGCAGGTATTTATTTGTGGGCAACGTTGATAACTCCTAATAAATGCTCTTTTCCTCTAAGCTGTATTTCTTTATTTTTACAACTTTAAACCCCATGACTTAAAGCCGCGCTATGTACCTTATTTTTGATACGGAAACTACAGGATTGCCAAAACGTTGGGATGCCCCCTATACGGATACGGACAACTGGCCACGTTGTATTCAAATCGCATGGCAGTTGCATGATGATATGGGCAGGGTTATAGAAAGTCAGGACTATTTGGTGCAGCCAGATGGTTTTAATATTCCCTATGATGCCGAGCAGATTCACGGGATCTCTACCGAATTGGCACAGCAGGATGGGGTGCCTATAGGGGAGGTTTTGGAGAAATTCAATGCAGCCCTGTCCAAGACAAAATTTGTGGTAGGCCAAAATGTGGGGTTCGACCTTAATATAATGGGGGCAGAATTCCATCGTTATGAGGTGGAGAATAGCTTGCAGGAATTGCCTGTTTTGGATACCTGTACAGAGCATACGGCCCAGTTGTGCCAAATTCCCGGAGGCCGGGGGGGTAAATTTAAGTTGCCTACCTTAACAGAGCTGCACCAATACCTGTTTGGGGAGCCCTTTGGGGAGGCGCATAATGCAACGGCCGATGTGGAGGCAACTACACGTTGCTTCTTGGAGCTGGTCCGTAGAAGGGAGTATACAGCAGAACAGTTGGACGTTGGTCCGGATTACTTTAAGAACTTTTCCGAAGCCAATCCCCAAGAGATCCAGCTGATAGGTTTAAAGCATATAAACCTAAAAAAAGCCTCCAAAAAAATAGCCGATGCCCTTTGGGAGAAAGATACCGGAGGTATTACCAAGGAGGAGATCAAAGAAAACTTGGCGACCCTGGAAACGGCGAATTTTGCCCACCTGCACAACCATACGCAGTTTTCCATTCTACAGTCTACCATGAGTATCCCTGCTCTGATTTCAGCTACAGCAGAGGCAAAAATGCCGGCAGTGGCCATGACAGATCACGCCAACATGATGGGGGCCTTTCATTTTGTAAATGGGGTCATTAATCACAATAAAGGCGTGGTGGCCAGAAATGAGGAAAACCTAAAACGTTACGAGGCTACCAAAAATGGAACTCTGGAAGAAGGCCAGGAACCCTTGGAGGAGCTTCCGGAACCCGAGGTAGAGATTACCCCTATAATTGGTTGTGAATTTCAAGTGTGCGAGGATCATACCAATAAGTCCCAAAAAGACAACGGGTATCAAATAGTAATGCTGGCCAAGAACAAAAGAGGTTATCTAAACCTGGCCAAGATGTCGTCTATAGCCTTTGTGGACGGAAAGTATTACGTTCCGCGTATCGATAAAAAAGTTATAGAACAATACAAGGAAGATATTATTGTGCTTACCGGTAACCTCTATGGAGAAGTGCCCAGTAAGGTGTTGAATGTTGGGGAAAACCAGGCAGAGGAAGCCCTAATTTGGTGGAAGGAGACTTTTGGTGATGACCTCTATATAGAGATCATGAGGCACGGTCAGGAAGATGAAGACCGGGTAAATCAAGTGCTGCTGAAGTTTGCCCAAAAACACAACGTAAAGTTGGTAGCTACCAACAATACCTATTATCAGGAAAAGGCAGATGCGCACGCCCATGACATTCTACTTTGTGTAAAGGATGGGGAAAAACAGGCTACGCCAATAGGTCGCGGTAGAGGATATAGATATGGTCTGCCCAATCAGGAGTATTACTTTAAGTCCTCGGCAGAAATGAAGGAACTCTTTAAGGATATTCCGGAAGCCATTACCAATATACAGGAGATAATAGACAAGGTGGAAACCTTTACGTTGGCCCGGGATGTATTATTGCCGGCCTTTGATATTCCTGAGGAATTTCAGTTTGAGGAGGATAAACTGGATGGCGGTAAGCGTGGGGAAAATAAATACTTGCGCCATATTACCTATGAGGGTGCTAAAAAAAGATATGGCGAGATTACCCCTGAAATAGATGAGCGACTGGATTTTGAGCTCAAGGTTATTGAGAAGACAGGTTATCCGGGTTACTTTTTGATCGTGGAAGATTTTATCAGGGCTGCCCGTGATATGGATGTGTCCGTAGGCCCTGGTCGTGGTTCTGCTGCAGGTTCTGCGGTTGCCTATTGTTTATGGATAACCAATTTGGATCCCATTAAATACGATCTCCTTTTTGAGCGTTTCCTAAATCCGGACCGGGTG
>JBFHGV010000678.1:0-2371 GCA_041582955.1 Arenibacter sp. | reverse complement strand
TGGGTAAAAGAGCAGTTATATTGTTAAAACACTTTTAAAATGGTGCCTTTAATATCATTATGACCCATTATTTATATAACTTTATCAGTTGGTGTTACTAATTAAAATAACGTATTCGTATTGTAGTAAAGGGCGTTTATTTTGGGTAACCGGCATATTTTATTAAGATATTAATCAATTTAAGCATACAGCATAGTATTATGGAAGAGAAAATGATGATTATAGATCCTCACGTACATATGACATCCAGGACTACCGATGATTATGAGGCTATGGCCGCTGCGGGGGTGGTAGCCATTATAGAGCCCTCATTTTGGTTGGGGCAACCTCGTACCCAAGTGGGGTCTTTTCAGGATTATTTTAGCAGCCTGGTAGGTTGGGAGCCCTTTAGGGCCAGCCAGTTTGGGATAAGTCATTACTGTACTATTGGGCTAAATTCCAAGGAGGCCAATAATGAAGCCTTGGCAGAGCAGGTAATTGAGTTGTTGCCGCTGTATGTGCACAAGGAAAATGTGGTGGCCATAGGGGAAATTGGATATGATGATCAGACCCCGGCAGAAGATAAGTATTTTAGAATGCAATTGGAGTTGGCCAAGGAATTGAATATGCCGGTTCAGGTGCATACGCCGCACAGGGATAAAAAATCGGGGACCATAAGAAGTATGGAAGTATGTTTGGAGCACGGCTTGGACCCTTCTATGGTGGTTATAGACCACAATAACGAAGAAACCGTCAAGGAAGTCTTGGACCGTGGTTTCTGGGCAGCCTTTACCATCTATCCAAAAACCAAAATGGGAAATGAAAGAATGGTAGAAGTAGTGCGTAACTATGGTAGTAACAATATTATAGTGGATAGTTCTGCAGATTGGGGGGTAAGTGATCCGCTTGCTGTGCCAAAAACAGCTTCCTTAATGTTAAAAAGAGGGATTGCCAAGGCCGATGTGGTGAAGACCTGTTACCAGAACGCCTTGGATATCTTTGGTGTAAATGGTAAAATGAAGGAAACCGATTGGTTAAAGCCAGAGGGCATCAATCAAACAAAATTATATAATGATAATAGTGTTTTGCGAGGGCAGGAGCCTAAGGTAGATTCGGATAAAATAGTATGATGAATCCTGTAGTTAAAGGATATTTGCGACTTGCGAGACCTGCAAATTTGCCTACTTCCGCTGCGGACATTTTTGCGGGAGCGGCTATTTCCGGATATTTTGTCAATGTGCCATTAGATGGTATATGGGAGTCTAGCCGGCTATCGGCATTTTTGTTATTGGTCTTTTCCTCCATTTTTATATATGCGGCAGGGGTAGTGTTAAATGATGTGTTCGACCATAAGTTGGATAAGATAGAACGCCCTGAAAGGCCTATTCCATCTGGATTGGTGCCGCTGAGGTCAGCTGCTATTTTTGGTGGAATTTTACTTAATGTAGGTGTTTTATTTGCTTTTATGGTCAACCAGATTACTGGGATTATTGCCTTTGTTTTGGGGATTTCCATATTGCTATATAATGCAGTAGCCAAGCATCATGCCGTTTTTGGGCCTCTTAATATGGGGGTCTGTAGGGGATTGAACCTTTTGATGGGGATAACCCTCTTAGGTAGTTTTGACAACTGGTGGTACTTGGTGCTTCCCATTGTTTATATTGCCGCCATCACCTTGATTAGTAGAGGAGAGGTTCATGGAGATAACAAAAACCACATCATTTTGTCTGGTGGCCTATATGCCTCCGTTATCTTAGGGCTTGTCTTACTTTTTTTAACATCAGACCATAATTTGTTGGAAGCCATTCCCTTTTTATTGCTCTTTTCCTTTTTTGTCTTTAAGCCTTTGATCGGGGCCTATAAGGACAATTCACCACATAATATTAAAAAGGCCGTTAAGGCCGGCGTAATATCCATCATATTGCTAGATGCCGCCATGGCCGTAGGATTTTCCTATTGGTGGGTGGGATTGGTAACCTTGTTATTACTGCCCTTATCAATTTATTTATCCAAACTGTTTGCAGTTACTTAACCATGTAGCATATGTCACATTATAAACCAATAGAACAATCATTTAAAGTTACCTATGAGTACAAGCTCCATTTCACCGAACATCTTTTTGGGCTTAACAACCCTTTGTTCAAGGAGCTTATCCAAGGCTATGACCCTAAGGGCAATGTAAAGGTCCTTTTTGTTATAGATAGTGGTGTTCAGGAGTGTCATCCAGAATTAGTGGGGCAGATTACCGCTTATTGTAAGGAATTTGGTTCAGTAGTGAATTTAACAGAAGTGATAACGGTTCCCGGGGGAGAGCAGTGTAAGAACGACTACAACAATGTACAGACCATCTTAGAAGCTGTAAACAACAATGGTATCTGTAGGCATTCATTTG
>JBFHGV010000677.1:0-2376 GCA_041582955.1 Arenibacter sp. | reverse complement strand
CCGTTGTTTTTAAGGGTTATCCATTTACTGATCAATGGGATTCCATCATAAATCTCATAGTGCACCTTCACAGATAGGCCTTGAAATTCTGGATGGGCATATGAAAAGCTTATATGTTTTCCTTGGGTTGGACTTTTTGGTTTGGAAGACCACCTTTTGTTTGGCCAATTAATGCGCTCTTGAAGTTCATCAATCTTAAAATCGGTTAGTTGAAACGATCCAGGAGGACTCCACATCTCTTCCAGCCATTCTTCTTTTAGATAGCCGTACTCAATTTGTCCGTCCAAACCTCCTACCACATACTCATCACCATCTATAGTAAGTATAGCCTCGGGACTAACCCCTCTAAGGAGGGTTTCTCCAGTAGTCAGATTGGTAAAGCCAACCGTTGCACAATTGGGAGTGAGTCGGAACGTTCTACTCACCAAGCCGTTGGAAATAACAATTTCTTTTCCATTGGCCTGTTTAAAGACTTTGGAGGGTAGGGGAATGGTATTTACCAGCCAATCGGCCTTGGTTCCCTGTACATACTCACCCTGTCCCAGGGGAAGCTCCTGAATCAAGGGTTTGATCTTATGGACAAAATTTTCATCAACAGTTTTTAGTTTGTTGAGATAGTTGGCATCCACCAGCTGTGGTTTAAAGGAGGTATAGGCAATGGTAGGCTGGGCCCATATGGCATGATCCCCTGATACTCCGTCCCCGTTGTCCTCAACGCTTAACTCCAAAACCTGAATACCTTTAAGGTCTATTTTTACAGGCCTTGGTTTATTGCCCCCAGAAATTTTATTGCTTTTCCACAGGATTTTTCCGTCACCTTTTATGATAAACCTAACACTGCCCTTGCCAATACTATGTGCTGTATTGGCTATGCCTACAAAGGTTTTTGTGCCCTGCTGTTGGGTGTAGAATAATTTAGAACCATCGCTGAGGGCATTAAATTCTAGGTTCTCAGGGGTAGCTTGTTGGTCCTGGATTCCAATATGGCATCTAAATTCTGTGCTTTTGCCGTCCAGGAAAAAGAAAAGTCTGCTGCCAGATAGGGTGCCAATTCCGTTTTTGTAGGGATTGCCGGCAATCTTTATGGGGGCATTGGTAATAGCTTTATCCCTGGTTGCCGGCCACCAGGGCTGTTCCGTATGGTCTACCTCCAATTGGGAAAGGAGAAGATGGCTTTCTTGTGATTGTTGGGCATGGGTGGCCATGACAACCAAAAGAAGCAAGGGGAGTTGTGTTTTTAGTAAGTATTTCATTATGAGGGGGTAATATGGTGATTAATGGTTTTAATGGTAGGACTAATATAGCTATGTTTATAGAATACATCAAACGGTTAAAACGCCATTTACGTAAGCTTTTAAGCTTGTTGCGGGAATGTGTTTTTAACAGGTTTTGTAATCTAAAAAATGGTTGGTCAACACTGTTGACCAACCATTTGGATGGGGGATTTTATATTGATATTTAATTTCCGCCACTACCTATAGTAGGGTTGTTTTGATCCCACCATAGGCGCTGAGAATTAAGAACACTGGGTGTTTCGTCCCTTGGACTTGTAAACCCTTGGTCCTCATTGGCCTGTAACCATTTCGCAACATTAAGGTCACCAGGTTCGGGTGAAGGTATTCTCCTTGGGAATGGTATTTCGGGGTCATCCGTGGCAGACCTTGCCAACAATGAAGACCCATATTTTGGATACCCGGTACGCATAGAGAGAATCCATCCCTCTTCTGGAAGGCGGTAAAAATTTAAGAATTGTTGTATGTATACTTTTTCTAGGTCATCTGTGCCGTTCAACGCCAAGGAAGGGTTGTCCAAATAGTTGGTTATTTCATCTTCGCTTATAGGTAAGTAAGGATATTCCTTATTGGCTACACGCATAATCAAGTCCTGTTTTTCGCCTAGCATATTATAGGTCCTCAATGAAGATTCCATACCTTTTCTGTACCAATCAGAGGCATCGCCGGAGATATATCCTTTTAAGATAAATTCGGACATCATCAAGCAAACTTCGGAATAGGATATCATTACATCTACATAATTGCCTTCTGGTTGAGGTAATCCACCATAGCGGAAATTGCATTCCTGAAGCAATCTTCTGTTGTATTTGGATAGCATAGTAGCGTTGGATCCTACCGTATTGGGTTGGTCGGCGTACAAATAGTAGTCTGGGACACCTATATTGGGATCGTTTCTAAATGCTGGCAGCCCAATAAAGCGATATCCTAAAATATCCTCTCCATCAGCGGTGGTATATAGTACCTCATTGTCGTTGTCTATATCTACAGCAGGAGATATTTCTGATGGGTCGGCAAAGGCATCAAGAGTTTCTTGGGTGTACCCGTTGGGCTCATAGAATATTCTCAACCGGGGATCGGCAGT
>JBFHGV010000676.1:0-2376 GCA_041582955.1 Arenibacter sp. | reverse complement strand
TGGTGAAATTGGTAGACACGCCACCTTGAGGGGGTGGTGTTCGCAAGGACGTGCTAGTTCGAATCTAGTCGTGGGCACAATATACCGCCAACTGAAAAAGTTGGCGGTTTTTTTTTAATGGAACAGGTCTTTTCCAAGAGTTTTTTCAAGGATTTAAAAAAAGGCTTGTGAAACAAAAAAATGATTATATATTTGCACCCGCAAACAGCGATATGCCTTTTGCACTTTATGACCTGGTAGCTCAGTTGGTAGAGCATCTCCCTTTTAAGGAGAGGGTCCTGGGTTCGAGCCCCAGCCCGGTCACAAAAAAGTTAAGTCTTGCACTTAACTTTTTTTGTTTAAAATAGTTTCTATTGAGATAGGACTAGTGGCCCTACTTTACACTCCACTGTCTAGAAAAAATACCACACCAATTAAAAGAGGAATCCTTGCCCCCCATCTTCTACACTTATTTATTAAAATTAACCGATTAGGTTAATTTTTTAAAAAAATAAACATTATTTTCATACGGGATCACGGTATCAGAACTCTTAAGTGCTCCCAATAGATCAAATTCACAATGGGCAAAAAAGTAATTATTATAGGATCTGGGTTTTCTTCCTTATCCGCTTCATGCTATTTGGCTAAAATGGGCTATGATGTACACATCTATGAAAAAAACCAAACCGTTGGTGGCAGGGCCCGGCAATTTAACAGGGACGGATTTACCTTTGACATGGGACCGAGCTGGTATTGGATGCCCGATATATTTGAACGGTTTTTTAATGACTTTGATAAAAAGGTGTCGGATTTTTATCACTTGGATAAACTGGACCCCGCCTATAAAATTTTTTTTTCGGATGATGTTATCACTATTGGCGATTGCATGGACAAAATTTGTGATGAATTTGAACGTATAGAGCAAGGTAGCTCCAAACCATTAAAAAAGTTCATGGCCCAGGCACAGGACAACTATCGCATTGCCATTCACAAAATAGTCTTACGCCCGGGGGTTTCCCCGCTAGAATTGGTAAGCAGGGATACCATAGTTCGTTTGGACCAATTTTTTAAATCTATTAGTCAGGAAGTCCGAAAGAAATTTAAAAATGAAAAATTGATATCTACCTTGGAATTCCCCGTTTTGTTCCTAGGTGCCAAACCAAGCAAAACTCCCTCCTTTTATAGTTTTATGAATTTTGCCGATTTCGGCCTGGGCACTTGGCACCCTAAAGGCGGTATGTTCCAAGTGATAAAGGCCATGGCGAACCTAGCACAGGAATTGGGTGTCACCATTAACACTGAACAGAATGTTACAAGAATACAGGTAGACAAAGGTAAGGCCACGGGTATTGCTATTGGTGACTCCACTATAGACGCGGATATCGTATTAAGCGGCGCCGATTACCACCATTCGGAAACCCTGTTAGAACCAGAATATCGTCAGTACTCAGAGGCTTATTGGGATAACAAGACCTTTGCCCCATCATCCCTACTATTTTATGTGGCCTTTAATAAAAGGCTTAAAAATGTATCTCATCACAATTTGTTTTTCGACACCAGTTTCGAGCAACATGCCGAAGAGATATATGACCGACCACAATGGCCAGAAAATCCCCTTTTTTATGCAAACTTCCCTTCAATTACCGATGCCAGTATGGCTCCAGAAGGTTGTGAAACCGGTTTTTTTCTGATTCCTATAGCCCCCAACCTAAAGGACACCCGTGCCCTACGGGACCAATACTTCCAAATTATACTAAACAGATTTGAAAATTTAACAGGACATAAAGTAAAAAATGCAATCTTATTCAAAGAGGATTTTTGTGTGACCGATTTTATAGACCAATACAATTCCTATAAGGGAAACGCTTATGGCATGGCCAACACCCTGTTACAAACTGCTTTTCTAAGACCCAAACTAAAAAGCAAAAAAGTTCACAATCTCTATTTTACCGGCCAACTCACTGTTCCAGGACCTGGCGTACCACCAGCCCTTATATCGGGGAAATTAGTTGCAGAACTCATCACAAAACACCAAACACCTTAATTATGAAATCTATTTTTGATGAGGTATCGCTACATTGCAGTAAACTGGTGACAGAACATTACAGTACTTCCTTTTCCCTGGCCACCAAAATGCTAGATACCTCCATAAGGGGAGATATCTACAACATCTATGGTTTTGTTCGTTTTGCCGATGAAATCGTTGATAGTTTTCACCTATATGACAAATTGTACCTACTAAACAAATTTGAAGAGGATCTAATGCTGGCCATAGCTCAAAAAATAAGCCTTAACCCTATTCTAAATTCCTTCCAACATACCTACCATAAATATAAAATCCCCCTACATCTAGTTCATTCCTTTATGAGTAGTATGCGCATGGATCTGGAAAAGAAT